>JACJNW010000026.1 GCA_014695195.1 Cyanobacteria bacterium FACHB-DQ100
TCGCGCTGCAGATCAAGGGGCAATGCCAGCGCCGATCAACCATACAAAAAAGTGCCAAGCTTGCAGCCTGCAAAGAATCTGCTTGCCGTTTGAGGTCAGATCTCTGATGCAAGTCCCGTAATCACGCTCAACGATCAGTATTTGCGAGAAGCTATGACTATTCTGTATATCACTCAACCGGATGCCGTGTTGAGTAAATCGCACGAGGCGTTTACAGTTTCGCTCCGACAAGACGACGGGAGTTGGCAGAAAAAAGCGGTGCCAGCTCAAACGGTCGAACAAGTTGTTCTGATGGGCAATCCCCAGGTTACAGGAGATGCATTCGTGTATGCTTTGGAACTGGGAATGCCGATTCATTATCTGTCGAGTTTTGGTCGATATTTGGGCAGTGCGCTTCCAAGCTACTCCCGCAATGGACAATTGCGCTTAGCACAGTACGGGCTTTATCTCGATTCAGCACGGCGGTTGGCTTTGGTGCAAGCGATCGTGACGGCTAAAATTCATAACCAGTACGCTGTGTTGTACCGACATGGACAGGCTGACAATCCTTTGAAGTCGCGGAAGAAGCAGGTCGATGCTCAAACAACGATCGACAAAGTGCGAGGGATCGAGGGGATGGCAGCGCGGGAATATTTCGCGCTTTGGCAATCGATGTTGGGCAAAGGGTGGTCTTTTAAGGGTCGAACTCGTCGTCCGCCGACTGATCCAGTGAATTCGTTGTTGAGCTTTGCTTATGGATTGTTGCGGGGGCAGGTGACAGCGGCGGCGCACCTGGCGGGGTTAGATCCGCACATCGGCTATTTGCATGAAGTCCATCATGGTCAGCCTGCGTTGGTGTTGGATTTGATGGAGGAGTTTCGACCGTTAGTGGCAGATAACGTGGTGTTGGCGGTGTTGAACAATCGGGAGATCCAACCCAAAGATTTTACTGAAAGTTTGGGAGCGTATCGCTTATCGGATGAAGGGCGAAAGCGGTTTTTGCAGGCGTTTGAGCGCAAGATGAGTGATGAGTTTAAGCATCCGGTGTTTGAGTACCGCTGCACCTATCGACGTGCGATCGAGCTACAAGCTCGGTTACTGGCTCGTCATCTGCAAGAGAGTGTTCCTTACAAGCCATTGATGCTGCGATGAGCACCCTTTTCTACCTGATTATCTACGACCTGCCGGATAGCAAGGCTGCGAATAAACGGAGAACTCGTTTGCATAAGATGCTTTGTGGTTATGGGGAGTGGACGCAGTACAGCGTTTTTGAATGTTTTCTAACGGCAGTTCAGTTTGCGAAGCTGCAAACTCAAGTTGAAAAGTTGATTAAGCCAGATGAGGATTCCGTCCGGATTTATGTTCTAGATGCGGGAGCGGTGAAGCGGACGATGACCTATGGGTCAGAGAAACCTCGTCAGAATACGGCGATTATCCTGTAAGACTGCTTGATTGTGAGATGAGGCTGTGGAATGGGGCTTGTGTTCTGATTCATTTTGCTGCTCAGCTTCAGGACTGCTGTATGATGATGAGGCAGACATTTTTTGGCAAACCGAAGCGGGGGCTAAAACCCTGGGGGGTTCGCCAAAATCGCCAGAACCTTGAAAAATGAATAGTTTTGGAACTTTAAAGTCATTCACGCTGCTTCAGAATCTACAATTTTGGGTGGCTAATTTGACTTCGCTCAAGACCCTTGCCAAAATCGCTTCTGAAATGGTTGCGAAATCTGGCTTACAGAGGGCGGGGTCGCAAAGCTCTGAATCCCGGCAACGGGACTGAAACATTCGGTAGTACAAGGGGCTGAGAATTTAGCCTTAGAGTCGCAAAGCTCTGAATCCCGGCAACGGGACTGAAACTTCTGATCGGATGTCTGTTGCGCGAGAATTTGCTGGTCGCAAAGCTCTGAATCCCGGCAACGGGACTGAAACAATAATGGGCAGCGAGGCGCGAACTTCGGATCGTTAACTGGTCGCAAAGCTCTGAATCCCGGCAACGGGACTGAAACATCTATCTGTTAACACGCAGGCTCAAGAGCGCGGGTCGCAAAGCTCTGAATCCCGGCAACGGGACTGAAACAACTAACGAAACTGAATGAGCATTTATCGCTCAAACGTCGCAAAGCTCTGAATCCCGGCAACGGGACTGAAACATCATTAGTTAAAGCTGAAAATAATTTAGCTGCTGCAGTCGCAAAGCTCTGAATCCCGGCAACGGGACTGAAACAACTTTTAAGGAAAAGAAGAAAAAAGCTACATTTATTGGTCGCAAAGCTCTGAATCCCGGCAACGGGACTGAAACCTCTCAACTCACTTCGATACTTCTTCCATTCTTCCTGGTCGCAAAGCTCTGAATCCCGGCAACGGGACTGAAACTTCGTTAAGCTTTGCTGTGTAATCCACGTCCACTTGGTCGCAAAGCTCTGAATCCCGGCAACGGGACTGAAACACACACCCCCGATTGGAAAATACCCGCTGAATTGAGTGTCGCAAAGCTCTGAATCCCGGCAACGGGACTGAAACTTAATTATTTGGTAGGAACGATCGAAATCTATTTGGTCGCAAAGCTCTGAATCCCGGCAACGGGACTGAAACAATTATCCCAAGCTTTCAACTTTTGAATCACTTTTGGTCGCAAAGCTCTGAATCCCGGCAACGGGACTGAAACGAAGAACACTGAGCGCTCATCCTGTACAACGTACCCGCGTCGCAAAGCTCTGAATCCCGGCAACGGGACTGAAACTTGGAATGCAAATTGCAAAGCTTGAGAAAAACGATGTCGCAAAGCTCTGAATCCCGGCAACGGGACTGAAACTCTGTTTGCCGGATAACAAAACGGGCATCCTCTCCCACGTCGCAAAGCTCTGAATCCCGGCAACGGGACTGAAACTCCTTAAAGTCCTTCAGGCGGTACTGGAGAAGCTCTAGTCGCAAAGCTCTGAATCCCGGCAACGGGACTGAAACGCGTTTACCGTTGTAAAACCTGCTGGGACGCCATAGGGTCGCAAAGCTCTGAATCCCGGCAACGGGACTGAAACATCGTAATGGCTCCTAGGGTGATCGTTAGGACTTCCGTCGCAAAGCTCTGAATCCCGGCAACGGGACTGAAACTCGAGGACTAAAAGCCTTCCCGTACTTCTGAGAAGTCGCAAAGCTCTGAATCCCGGCAACGGGACTGAAACTTCTTGTCATATGTGGACATATAGATCAGCTTTCCGTCGCAAAGCTCTGAATCCCGGCAACGGGACTGAAACGCAACATAGCGAGTCTGAGGAATAAAGCGTAACAGTGGTCGCAAAGCTCTGAATCCCGGCAACGGGACTGAAACTCCTCAACTGGTGGCGATACCTCAGTTTGCGGACAGTCGCAAAGCTCTGAATCCCGGCAACGGGACTGAAACTCTAGCTCGATTGACTTTACGACTTTGCAAGGATCGAGTCGCAAAGCTCTGAATCCCGGCAACGGGACTGAAACATCTTGACTGAGCTTTTCTTCTGCTGCCTGCTGCATGTCGCAAAGCTCTGAATCCCGGCAACGGGACTGAAACCAGAAACCTGTTGGACGATGTAGCTTACTTTCCCGCGTCGCAAAGCTCTGAATCCCGGCAACGGGACTGAAACCTCCCACTCTGTACCAGAAACGATTACAGGAACAGTGTCGCAAAGCTCTGAATCCCGGCAACGGGACTGAAACACGATCTAGCTTATGCGGTTCTGCAACTGCATAAAAAAGTCGCAAAGCTCTGAATCCCGGCAACGGGACTGAAACTCGTTTAATGCGTCCCTCCCACGCAATTGGTCAATTGTCGCAAAGCTCTGAATCCCGGCAACGGGACTGAAACAACAAAAGGAAAGCGATGGCAAAGAGTAAGAATGACAAGTCGCAAAGCTCTGAATCCCGGCAACGGGACTGAAACACGGTAACAGCGATCTTTGAAACTTCTTCTAGTTGGCGTCGCAAAGCTCTGAATCCCGGCAACGGGACTGAAACCTGCTGATCGATCCGGTCGATCGCTGAATCGCTCCCCCGTCGCAAAGCTCTGAATCCCGGCAACGGGACTGAAACGATCCGTTTGAGAGGCGAGCCACGGAACTACATTTCCGTCGCAAAGCTCTGAATCCCGGCAACGGGACTGAAACATACTGCGAGGGCTGCAAGAAACAAGGGGAGAAACCCGTCGCAAAGCTCTGAATCCCGGCAACGGGACTGAAACAACTGGCTAACCCTTTTGGGACTCCTAGTAGTGATCAAGGTCGCAAAGCTCTGAATCCCGGCAACGGGACTGAAACTTCTTAGGTATACGAGATCTGGTCTACGATAAGCTCGTCGCAAAGCTCTGAATCCCGGCAACGGGACTGAAACTGACAAAAGATCATGTGCCTGCTCGACTGCCTCTCGATTGTCGCAAAGCTCTGAATCCCGGCAACGGGACTGAAACTTAGAGTTAATCACGGCAACATTCTGCGCCGCTTTTCCGTCGCAAAGCTCTGAATCCCGGCAACGGGACTGAAACACTTCTCTTTCACTATGGGAGATCGCTCCCTCATCTGGTCGCAAAGCTCTGAATCCCGGCAACGGGACTGAAACATGTGATGCTTTGCCCGCACTGTCTTCTGCGGGTTTGGTCGCAAAGCTCTGAATCCCGGCAACGGGACTGAAACCAAAGCGATCGCTTTTAGCTGTCTATCGTGCGGAGGTCGCAAAGCTCTGAATCCCGGCAACGGGACTGAAACGCACAATCCAAACCCCGTCACAGTGATCGATTCTGGTGTCGCAAAGCTCTGAATCCCGGCAACGGGACTGAAACAGGGGATGAGCTTGATCGCCTGCCTGCATTCACACGTCGCAAAGCTCTGAATCCCGGCAACGGGACTGAAACACGGTTGAATATTTGCCAATTGATGCGGGGGCGATCGCGCGTCGCAAAGCTCTGAATCCCGGCAACGGGACTGAAACACACGATCGCTTTCACAGAACTGATTGATCAGCAAAAGTCGCAAAGCTCTGAATCCCGGCAACGGGACTGAAACTCGTTAGCGCTGATATTCCTAAAACTCTCGATTATACTTGGAGTCGCAAAGCTCTGAATCCCGGCAACGGGACTGAAACAACGTTCTTGCGCCCCTCATCGATCACCCGTTGGCGAGTCGCAAAGCTCTGAATCCCGGCAACGGGACTGAAACTTTGAGTAGAGGAATTATAGGTAACACAAACAAACAGTCGCAAAGCTCTGAATCCCGGCAACGGGACTGAAACACGAGACATCTTCAGTACCAGGAAGATAAATTTCTCGGTCGCAAAGCTCTGAATCCCGGCAACGGGACTGAAACCAATCTTCCTTAATCATTAACAAATAACTAAATGGCGCTTGGTCGCAAAGCTCTGAATCCCGGCAACGGGACTGAAACTTTTTTATAAGTCTTGAATTCGTGCGCGGCTTTCAAGTCGCAAAGCTCTGAATTCCGGCAACGGGACTGAAACACGCATTTCAATCACGGCACGATAGCGATCGGGAGTCGCAAAGCTCTGAATCCCGGCAACGGGACTGAAACATTGCAACGGTTTGATCGACCGAGAAATCGATCGAATAGTCGCAAAGCTCTCAATCCCGGCAACAGGACTGAAGCAGACATTTGCAGTATGATCCCAATCGCTAAGCAGCACAATGTCTCGCCCATTCAAGGTTTCGTCACTTTTGGCATTTCTCGCTGTTGCTTAGAGGTGAGAATCAGCGATAGCCGCGATCGCGCTCTAAGTCGGCAATTACTTTCTCCCAGATCCACTGCTCTGGCTTGTCGGGATAGCGCTCCCGTCCATGTTTAATCAATCGCTCCACGGTTCGACGATCGCCCTGCACTAATCGATAAAGTTCATTCTGGGTTCTCACGGAGACTTTACGAAGATTCTCTCTTCGCCTTGCCGCCTCTTTCTGGATGGCATCGAAATTAATTTCAGACTGAGGAGTTGGAGCAGGCTCTACGGATTGAGCGGGTCGCTTCTGTCGGTTAATCTCCGGATTTGGTTTTGAGTTGATGAACTTAGGCTTGGATGGGGCTTTTAGCGTAGTGGACTGAATTGTGCTAAAAAATCGCTGTGCTTGAGCGCTACGCTCTGACTTTCCGGTGTGGCAGAGGTTGAGAACGGTTTTGGCTTGATGGTTGGTTTAGGTTGTGAGCCTAGCTGTTGAAGTAACCACCACAAAAACCACAGCATCAGAAGAGACAAAATAATTTCAGGCATTGGGAAGTCTGAACTAACACCATAAGCCTTCTCTAACATCAGGGAGGACTTTCCTGCTGTGATTTAAATTCAGTAGCCAGGGATTACTAGAAGCACGCCGCAAAGCTCTAAATCCCGAAAACGGAACTGAAATCAAGGATTCGCGCTTTATATCGCTGGACGGCTGATGTCGCAAATCTTTACTACTCAACTGCTGGGTACTGCTGCATCAAAAGTTCAGTAGGGAACCAGCCATGCTCAGCATGAAGAGTATGATGAACCCCTCTAATATCCGTTGCAGCTATCACCAAATTGGTTGCTTTTGCCCAATCAAACCAAGCGTGAAAGCCAGTAGGAAGGCTTGAGGGCAGAGCGTGAGGAGCAGGTAAAGTCCATCCCTCCGAAATTGCCTGATACAAATATCCCGCCGGATTCTGGATCGCTCGTCGCTTTTGCTGATGGTGCAGGTAGGAGATTGCTGGTTTTACTTGATCGGGAAACTGAGAAATTGCCCTTACTAAACTGGAAGGTAAGCGATAGCCAGGAGAAAGAGAGATTGCTTGAGCCACTGCATCTATGAGTTCTGGGAACAGTGCAGGTTGAATTTCTCGATGTTTCCCAGAACTGGGAGGAGGGGGGGTCTCTGCTTGAGAGCTTGCACCCTCCCTATCAGGCTCTGAAGCGCACTCTGTTTCTTCCACATCATCAGTATCTTTCAGGCTTTGATCGGTTTGTGCAACAACGGTTTGTTGTTCTGAAAAAGTCTTTGAAGAAGTTTCTGTATCTGTTGTGCGATCAATTGATGCTTCGACCTGATCACGGTTCACACATCGAGGTGTGATCAGATCGCACAAGTCTTCAGCAAAGCTTACCAACTGCTCATAATCAATGCGGTAGAACATGACTCGTCGGTATGATGTGACCCAGTGCTGAGCTGTTTGAATTAATCCCAACTTCTTGAGATTGGAGATCGCTTTTCTCAACCCGTACTCGCTCATCCAAGGAAACTGCTGCTGCCAAGCTTTGAGAGAGTTGTAGATCCACTTGATACCGTCAATGATCCACCCGGTTGTTTCCGAGTTGAGCGCCCAGTAGTGGATCTGTTGGAGAAGAGCTGCCTCATCAAACCCGGTCCCGGATCGTCCGAGCATTTGCTTCAGCAATCCGGCTAAGCGCGGTGGAATCGGGATGGAGTAAGCTTCGAGAGTTTTATGGCTCATAACCCGCTCCTTGCATGGGTCGATGATGCGTTAGCGAGTTCTGGGAAACTACTCGATCGAGCCGTCGGCTTGTTCCCCGAACCAGTTGCTTGAGCCTGAAAATCTGATTCTCTACCTGCTGACGCTCTTGTTCTAGCGCTTTTATCTGCTGCCCCCGAACAATTGCAGCTCGAACCTCGCCCACCGCTCCACGGCAAAGGTGCTTCGTCTTCACTTTGGGCTGTCCCGATTTTTTGCGATCGCCTGTCAGCCAGCGCAGTTGATAATAGGTGTACTGCTTACCGTTCTTCGATTTCGTGTACGTCTCGATCCAGCCATCTCGATTGATGTCACCTGCGATCATTACAGCTTGAATCGCTCCTGTTAGACGATCTCGTTCTTGCTGCAAACTCGTGAGTGCAATTAGATAATCAGGAAGCCAATCCAGTTCTGGGAATTCTTCGAGATTTAGCACCAGTGGAGTTCCCAGAACTGAGGGAAGAGCGGTCTGAAAACTCGGGCAACGATCGATGGCTTCAGAGGTAAAAATCTGCATTAAAAACTGACCTACGACAGCGGCAGGTTCCAGAATGAAGCGAGGGCGCGATTCCACAGCCTTACGCTGGAGCGATCGCGCTTTCTAAGACAATTTCAAAACAGCGCTAAAACGGTAATGCAGCATCATGCAAGTCTTTGGAGACCAGCACAATCCACAAGCCGTCGCCATAGCTCAGAGCAACGCTGCCAAAGCCGAAGCGTTCTTGGTCTCTTTCCCAAGATACGATCGACAAGAATGCAGAATCGAGACTGGGACTTCGAGTAAAGGCAATCAACGAGGGGCAAGGTGGTGTAGAACGGCAACCCTCGACGTAGCCTTTGAGATAGTGCGGATTGGTTTGAAACTGTGGATGGGGAACGCGGCGATTTAGCCCATCTCGATAACCAGCACTGAAAAGTTGATCTGGGGCAGGGGATGTCACTTGCCGGAGATGTCTTGGTATCATAGATCATGTGTCTGTAAACGACATTTAGAGGGCGATCGCTTAGTTTTCGAGGACGGGGCGATCGCTTTCTCATTGGCTCCCTCTGCATTTTTCAACCAGGCTTGGGACTGGCTAAGGCTGCATTATTTGCAACTGAATTCTCTGGATAAAGTCAGGTTCTATTAGACTGATAAGGCTGAGTCTTGAGAGAACAAATGCAAGCTCTATTAAAAACAGCGCAGTCTCGGCATTGATAAGCCGCTAATTTTCTCGCTGCTTGTGCCATACCTTTCCCCCTATGCTTCACTGTAGGTTTGTCGGATGGCTTCTTCCCAAAGCTCTTTCGGAGCGCGGCGCACAACTTGCAATAATCCGAATGTTTCCAAAGAGAGATCTAACAAAGCGAAGGCTTCTGCCATGCTGCCGCCTAAATACCCACTTGATAGCTCCAGGTGTCCAGGAGATCGCTCCATAAACTCGTCGAACGTGAGCGGGTTTGATTCCAGTTGAATTCGAGGATTTACAGCGTCAGGAATTGCGATGACTGATTGATATCGGTAGCCTGAAGGACTCGATTCACGATGATTCCACGTTAAAGAAACGCGATCATCTTCAATTTCTAGCTCATCACAGCTCTCGGCAAGTTGTCTGACTTCTTGGGCTGTCGTAAAGCCACCTCTGCCAAAGCTCAATTGGGCGGTTGTCGCGTGCTGATTCAGCCAATTCTCTAACGTTTCTAAATCTGAGGGGGAAGGCATCTCGTAACCTCCTATAAAACTCTGCTCGCTGCTGACAGTAATGCGCTTATTGCGCGATCGCGTTGCGAAATTCTCGAAACGCATCGACTCTTGAGGTTTGAGCCATCAAAACACATCGAGCCAACAGGTCAATGTCAAGATCAATGAGTGTCGGGAGTTCGCTCCGATCAATTCTTTCGTAGCCGCTGTCTCGCAGATGGTAGAGCGTAAAAACGCCATCTTGCCAGAACCAAACTTCAGGCACACTCAAAGCTTGATACCGTTCTAACTTGCTGGTTCCGCCACTGGTAAATACGACCTCAATTGATAAATCAGGCACAGGCTTCTTTTGCCCTAGCCAATAGGATTCATCTGCTTGAGCCGATGCAATTCCCTGCCGCTCCTGTGTCATTGAACCAGCAGGAATAAATTCAATTCCCCGCTCTGTAAGGAAAAGTTCGATAAGGAACCCAATGATTGTCTTGAAAAATTCGTGGTCTTCTCCAGGCATCAGAATCTCAATCGTGCCGTTGTAGTAGAACAGTCGCACACCCGGAGAGTTTTCAAAGCCTTGTTGAATCAGCTTGAACTGCTCCCAAGTGCGATCGTGATGAATAAGGTATTGGTCAGTGGTTCTGCTGAGTAGCTGCATTGCGAAAGTTTCCTCCATTGCTCAAAGCGATTTCGTTTGGCTTGGTCAAATCTTTCCCTCCTTCTCAGCCTGTTCGATGACTTGTTTAATTAGTCGTTCTAAGAAATTACTAACACTGCGATCTTCCAGAGCAGCTAAGCGCTCTAGCTTTTGCTTCAACTCCTCATCGAGATAGGTGGCGACTCTGGCTTTATCGGTGGGCACGTCAAATAAACACATCTCTGCTTCTCCATTGTCTACTTCAAACCAACTTTTAATCTAGGTAGATTACTTTTATTTACTTTATGCTACCATATTCGCAAGCGAACGGGAAACGAATCGCAGCGAATATCTTGACATCCCGTGACCTTGCCTGAATTTTGACGAAGGAGACTACGAACAATGACACAAACGTCTGCTCCGCTTGACCCCACAACTGCTGGAGTCTTCGATCGAATCGACCCTACGATCGCTCAAAATCGTTCTGACCTCCACTCAAAACCATCGGATACGAACGTCGCACCGCTCAAAAAACAAGACGGGTGCGACTCAGATAGCTCATGCGAATTGCCTGAATCGCCGCCCTCCGACGCTGATGACTCATCGAAGATTGAGCATTGGAAACCCGCAGACCCTCAATTCTGTAAAGAAATTGCCACGTACTACGGGCAGTCGAAACGCACAATTCAAAAGTGGTTTGTCGATTTACGAGAAATTGCGCCCTGGTTCAGTGAATCCGAGTTACGACTGGAGGACGATCGCTACACTCCGCTTGCCGTTGAACTGCTTGGAGAGCGCTACTTTGCGGGTTCAAAAAAGAAGTGGGCGCAAACATTACTGGATCGATCTGCCGATCAAATTGAAACATGGACTGCGGCTCAATCCGATCCAGCGCTTCATCCTGATGTGTTGCCTCCCCAAGATGCCCCTACCCCAATGAACGGATCTAATGAAGCGCTCTGGTGCAATCGTGGAATGGTTTTACATTTCGGCTCAGATCTCGATCTCCCGTCAATTCCTGGGTTAATCCCGATCACCGGAGACGCTGCTTATTTAGCTCAGATGCAGCAACGACTCCAAACCTTTGAGCAATTGCAGCAGCAAGCGATCGCACAAATGCACACTCAATATGAGCAGGCCCAAGCGCTCAATGCCCAGTATCACGAAGCGATGAGCCTCAGCGATCAGCTACTCCTGCAAGAGTTTCAACTCAGAGGAGTACAACTCGGCTACGCTGCTCTGCAAGTCAAACAAGAAGCCTTCAAAGCAACGATTCAGGCGGCGGAAGCTGGAACCCTATCCACGCCGGGAAAGCCTCAACCCGAAACGACTCGATCTTTATAAGCCTAATTCCGGATAAGGGATACTCGCTTCAGCATCGCAGATTTCACGAAAACGACAAGCTTTTGCTGGAAAAGATACATCGATGTTCCGCGCTAGTGCAAGGCTCCGTTATTTTGCGCTATCAACATCATTGCTGATGCCGCCTTTGGTTTTTTTGACTCGCATCGCCCGCCCAACAGAAGAGACTATACCTCGCTTTATTTGCACTACTTGTAAAGCAATGGTGCTCTACTTGCAAAGCAATTCAGTCCTATAAAAACACGCCCTTTCGTCTCATTGCTTCACCATGAATGCAGACACCCGCGCCTTGATTTCACAGCAATACCAGACGATCGAAACCGTGCGGACGCAGCCGATGGACGGAATGGCCTATTGCCAAAAATGGGTGCCTGTCTTCTACGGACTGTACCCCGGCGAATCGGGTTTCAAGTCCAAGTGCCTTGCAGAACTATCGCGGGTGACAGGCACGCAAGCAGACACGATTCGAGCCACCTGGGGCACCAACTTCCAGAAGACACCGGGGTATGCAGCATTACTGCTACGCACGACCGATTTGCTGAACCAAGTAATCGTCGGAATCCGGCTTCCACCCAATTTTCCAAATTAAACGCATGATTCCATAGCAAAACGCTTGCTCAGTCAAAATTGGTCATTTTTAATAGCTGCATGAGCGCTGCAGCCTGCAATATTGCAGACCTAGCGATGCAATCTCGCTGAAACTCAACGGTACTGTCTCTGATGCAGAGACGCAGATAGCCTGAACCCTCTCTGCAACGCGAACGCACTATCCCTGCAACCATTCCGAACCGACCATGAAATGGAAGCCCAGATCATACAATCCTGCCCCGATGATTTCATGCTTACGCCTGAATTTGAGCCCACGCGCAAGCAGTTGGCAATTCTCGCCGACTGCTCGGTGCGGACGATCGACTACGACGTGGCGTTGTTAAAGCACCTCGTGCCCAAAGAGTTCAAATACATCGCTGGGCAAGAGATATTCACCCACGAGCAAAAACGAGCCATCTTGGGCGTGCGCAAGCTGTTCAAGAAGTTCAACAACGCCGCCCAGGTCAGAGATCACATCCTTAGAAATGGAGTCCCTCTCGTATGAGACGTGAAGAATCCGCCGAATCTCTCGGGATTCAAATCCTGCGCTTAAACGCGATCGCCGAAGCGCTCGGCGTTCCTTATGACGCCATCGAGCTAGATGAACCGCTAATCGAAGAAATTGGGGTCATTGCCGCCTATATGAACGAACACGCTGTCAGTGACCCGGCGATGGCTATCCAAGCTGTGCAGCTGAACCGCAATGCCGCCAATATGCCGCAAACTTTCGGACAAGAGAGCCATCATCAAGCCGACATGGAGACCGTACATCAAGATGTCGCCAACCGCTGGGTAACCATCCAGGTCGCCAGCAACATCGGCTTAGGATTGGCGATTAACAACGGGGGCGTTGACCCCAAGTACCTAACCCCGGATCACCAGCAAGCCCTGAGCGATTCAGAAAATTTTGCCCGATCGATGGTCAACCAGCGATTCAAAGGCACAGCCACTTTTTTGAAGCAGGTGGCGACCGGCAGGCGGCAATTGGAAATGCCCGTGGTGCAGAATTCACCGAGGGTTATCTCGCAGGCCTCCGAAGCGGTGCCCTCATCAGCGCGATCCACCGCGCCGGACAAGCTCAAACCCAGCTTGCCTACTTGAAGACCGGACAGCACTTGTTCTATGGGGTCGTGCTGACGACGCTCGGCGCTGTCCTCTTCGTTCCCTCGATCGCGTTTTCGCTACCGGTTTATCTCAGCGGGGCTGCGATCGGTCTATTAACGCGATTTTGTTTCACCTCAACCGGAGAACAGTAATGGCACCGTACACACTGCACGCGCCCCTACAGCACCCTGAAATTCTCGATGCGCTGGAACTTCATGCCCTGAGCGACACCGGAAAATGCGACTTGATCAGCGTGCAGCCACAAGCGATCGAGTTGGGGAGGATTTGGTAAGGAACCCTAGGCATAAATGCCGGGGCTTTCAAGACTCCCCGACCCTTCGGGCGGGTTAAGAAAGCCGAACCTTACCAGCCTAAGCCTTTCGAGGACTACGTTTTCAAGGTCACGATACCTACAAATGCGTCGCTAGTTTGTAGCTCTATCGCTGGTTGTTAAACATCTGTAACGGGTTAAGGAAGTGCAGCCAGCACGACAAGCTTTGAAAACATTGGCGAAGCGAACATTACCCAGAAATGGAGACTTTCAATGTCCAACTTTGTATTTGTTCTCGATACTCACAAACGACCGCTAGACCCGATTCATCCGGGTACAGCGCGTCACCTTCTCAATACTGGGAAAGCTGCGGTGTTTCGTCGCTATCCATTCACCATCATCCTGAAAGAAGCTTGTCTCGATGTGCCCGTACAAGGCTTGGAACTCAAATTAGATCCGGGTTCCAAAGTTACAGGAATTGCAGTCAAGCGCGGCAACAAAATCATTTTTGGAGCCGAATTGCAACACCGGGGGCAACAGATTAAGGATGCGTTGTTATCTCGTCGTCAATTGCGACGTTCTAGACGGAATCGCAAAACCCGCTATCGGCAAGCACGATTTCTCAATCGGACTCGCCCCGATGGATGGTTGGCTCCATCGTTGCAGCATCGTGCCGATACAGTACTCACCTGGGTTAATCAATTCCGTAGACTTGCACCCATTACGAGCATTGCTCAAGAGTTAGTCAGATTTGACCTGCAACTGATGCAAAATCCTGAAATCTCAGGCGTGGAGTATCAACAGGGAGAATTGCAAGGCTACGAGGTGCGCGAGTACCTGTTGACCAAGTGGAATCGGAAATGTGCTTACTGTGGAGCGGAAAATGTACCGCTCGAAGTTGAGCATATTCAGCCTCGTTCTAAGGGTGGTTCCGACCGAGTTTCTAATCTGGCGCTTGCCTGTCATCCTTGCAATCAGAGCAAGGGAAATCAGGACATTCGAGACTTTCTATCGGGAAAGCCTGATCTATTGAATCGCATTCTCAAACAGGCTAAATTACCGCTGAAAGATGCGGCTGTGGTCAACTCAACCCGATGGGCATTGTTCAACGCCCTGAAAGCAACAGGCTTGCCAGTGGCAACCGGAACGGGCGGACAAACTAAGTTCAACCGCACCCGATTAGACCTGCCTAAATCTCACTGGCTTGATGCGGCGTGTGTGGGACAGGTTGAATCACTGGAAGTATTGACCTCGAAACCGTTGCTGATTGCAGCAAAGGGACATGGAACCCGGCAGATGTGCCGAACTGATAAGTTTGGTTTCCCGTCGCGCCATGTTCCCAGAAACAAGTTTGTTAAAGGCTTTCAGACTGGCGACATCGTAAAGGCGATAGTCACCACTGGAAAGAAGGTCGGTACTTATGTGGGGCGTGTGGCAGTACGCTCCACGGGCAGTTTCAATATCTCAACTGCTCAAGGATTGGTGCAAGGCATCAATCACAAATACTGCAATCCAATTCACAGAAAGGATGGTTATAGCTATGCGTTTTGAGACTCTGCCTGCTACCGCAGGCGCGGGAGGGGCATTCTCCTCCCCATGTGTGAACCCAGGGGTTTCCGCGCCCCTCCCGAACCCTCGGAGGTTCTGATGAACCCACCGATTATCCAAGATACGCCCCAAGACACCCATCCGAGAGCAGCACCCGCTGCGCCACATCCGCAATCTGAGCCGCCCGCGCCGAGCTGGTTTCGCTGGGGTCTGCTCAACCTGATTCGTCTACGATCGCTGCACTTTCATCAGGTGTTCTGGATACTAGCAGCAGCCACGCTGGTGTTTTTATTGGTGCAGCTCGCCAACAGTCGCGGCAGTACGAACAGCACCCGGATTTCCACCCCCGCTGCCCAAACGTTCAAAGACCTGCAACTGGCGCAGTCGATCCAGATTGTGCTGGGAAAACCCGTCAAAAACGAGGCAGGCGAACTCGTGAGCGTTTCTGAGCCCAAGCTGCGGCTGCAGGCGGGACTGCGGGTGAAGCAGTGGCAGGACGGCGAGCTGGTGGCGAAGCAGGCAAACATCACGATTTTGGCAATGCTCAAGGGCATGACTGATCCAACGCATCCCTGCTACCAAAAGTCCCGCCCAGACTGTCTGCAAATCGTCCGTCGCTTTAACGATCGCGATCGCGTTAAAGCCTCGAACAGGGAAGACCTTAAAGGATTAATGCGCGCCAGCCAGGTTGAGGAAAGCCTTGACCTGATTGCCCAGAGCGACCCGCCGCCCGCCAAGTTTGACGATGACCTCTATACCCTCGCCGTTGCCACGATTCGCTCAGCGCGCAGTGAGCTTCAGCAGCGATCGTCGGGGGGACAAGCCAAAGCCTTGATTGACGCTGTTGTAAATGGAGCAGAAACCGATGACTCCCGCTCTGAGCTTGGCGCATCCCGCCGTGAACGTCGCCCGTAACTTGATCGAAGCGTTTCTCCTGGAATTCGGAAAAAACTTTGAATCCTTTCTCACGCTTGCTGATTTACTCGATTTTCGCAGTGTGTTGTCGTGCTACTCGTCGATGCGGCTTGGCGCAGGGGAAGAACACTATACGGTTTTGCAGGCATTGCAAGATGCACCACCGCCAGAGAGCGATATTGAGTCTCCCATCATTGACGCAGCCGTGCAGTTTCTGTTCGACAACGATGCTGCACCAGCCGTAGCCGAATACTTGATTGGTCGCATTACCCAAACCATTGCCCAGCGCTTTTGATCTATGTTTCCCGCACCCTGCGGGAAGTGTTTGCCATGACGATTCCGTTTACGTCACTGAAGAGGTTGAGCATTTGATCATCATCTTCACAGCGCACAACGCCGGAGAGAACGATGCTCACATTCGGATCAACGCACTCATCAACCAGATTCAGCGCGGCATCTTCGCCGATTAATCGTTATTCATCAGGGTGCCTTGTCATGTCTCCTCTGCTTAAAAATCTACTCTCGGTGCTGTGTCTGCTCGGTGCCTGCGGGTCCGGTCTCAATGCCGCGCAGGTACAATCCGTGCTGCCAGCCGATGCGCCGATCGAGATTATGCAGGACGGCACGGTGCCGATTGAGCAGCAGTCCAACACGCTGGGCTTTGGACTATCGGGCTTGCTGTTTGTGCTGGCGATCGCCATGCAGCTAGAGACCTTGTTTCCGCGTGAAGGCAAGACTGTGGAGACCCCGTTGCCGCAAAGCCAACCGCCACAACCCGCAGAACCGTTGACGGCTGAGATCGCCGTGCAGCAAACGCCCGCAGCCAGCACCGCTCCTAATGCAGCAGCCACCACGCCGCTGATCCAACCCCCGATCGCGGTGACCCCGATAATTCACCCGATAATTCAGGACACGGATAGCTACGCGGTCGCAACCCCGCCTCCCCCAAGCGTTGTGCAGGCACCGGAAGACATTCTGACGAAATTCGCCGCCTCGCCGCTGGGACTTGTGTT
The DNA here is from genome assembly GCA_014695195.1 of Cyanobacteria bacterium FACHB-DQ100. Lineage (NCBI taxonomy): Bacteria > Bacillati > Cyanobacteriota > Cyanobacteria bacterium FACHB-DQ100. The sequence continues at coordinate 16,546 of JACJNW010000026.1, forward strand.
TACCGCGCCGCCTGGCACCGGCAAAACCTGTACCGAACTAGGGTATCTAGCGAAATTGTTTGAGTTATATCCTGACGCGATCGTGCGGGTGGTGAGCCGCAAACAGGATTCGTTTCTGGGTCTTGCATCAGTGCCGCGCTGTGTCGAGCTGATTGACCCGGAGTTTGAGACCTTTTTCGCCGCGATTACCTGGGTTCACAGCATCTTGCATCAGCGGCTGGCCATGCCGATCAATCAGCGCGGCGGATTTCAGACGCAGCCGGTTCGCCAAGTGATCAGCGACTATTACAGCACCGCTAACAGCCTTACCCAGCAGCGCAAGTACCGCGATCGCTGGGAGGAAGCCAAAGCGAAGCTGGGGGACATCAACACGCTCGGTCGGGAGGTGAATGTGAGCGCGGTGATTGATACGCACTCTTTCAACACGGCCGCATTGGGTGTAAGCGATGGCAATATTCGGGACTGCTTGAACATCGCTGCACTGGGCAAGATTACCCGCGACGGAGCGGGACGGGAAGATGGCGGTTACGGATCGATTTACAAAGCCATCAATAACAAGCTGGTAGTCGATGACGACACGCTCCGGCAGCAGTTGTTGAAACGCGATTTACCTCCACTGCAGCAACAGAGCGATCGCACCGGGCAACCTGTGCTGTTTACAACAATGGGAACGCCACGTCTGCTGCTGCTGCCGGATTTGCGCTGGGCAGAAACCTACCAGCTGCCGCGCGAGGTGCTGAAGCGTTTGGCCAACAAACTCGGCACAACATTACCGGAGGAGAATGCTGCATAACCGATTATGTGGGGAACGCGCCCCGCCGCCTGAAAACGGCTGTGATACGAACCGTGAGTTTCAAAACACTGTAATTTTTTGAGGATACTGTGATGCCGACAAGACGAACAACGACGGTGCAGCCGCCCGTCATGAGCGCGCCGCAGCCGACCTCCTACGGAGGCGGTGAACAGATCTTGATGTATGCACCCGATGGGCACGGCGTTCTAGTAGGTGAAGACGCGATCGTGTATCGAACCTACCGCGATCTCAACCCCCACACCAATCCAAATGCCGTCATTGATTGGGCCTGGCAGGGCAGCTCAATTCTGTTCCGCCGTCCGATTCGCTCGATTACCGGCGGCGCATTGATTCTGATCGTGCTGATGGGGGGATGGAACCTGTTCACGGGCACCTTCCTGGTCGCGATCGGAGCCGCAAAACCCGTTTCACTTTCCCAGGTCAAAGATAAAACCTCGATCTCGCACGTGTCTTATGCGCTGGGGTCCTCGTTTGGGGCACCCATAGCCCGCGGCACCACCGCGACGCTCGTGAACTTCGCCAAGGAAACCACACCTCAAGTGGTGTGGGTCGAAGATCGTAAAACCGCACCGAAAGGTGACGACCTGGAGCAGGCGTTGACCGAAGTGCGCTACGTTCGTCACTCGGAGCGCTAGGAGGGGCGATGAGAAAAGGGAATTTGTTGATTTGCCTGATCTGCGGGGTAACGCTGCTGGCTGAATGGTCAGTTCCCGGACAACTGCTGTTTGGGTTCCCTTTTCTCACTGAACCCTGGCAAAATCTGGCGAAAGTGCCGGCATCCGCATCCAAGGTACGCGATCAGACGTTTGCGGAACTCGACAAGCGCCGACCGGCAATGCCGAGCGACCCGATGCTAACGCCGGCAGCACCAAAACCTGCCCTTGATAAAACAACGCTCGACCAGCTGCGAGGCACTGATGCACATCCCCGGCTACCTGCAAAAAGCACTCAATGAGGCAAATCCCGATGTGCGGGCGCAGTTGACGCTGGAGATTGCTCGATCGCGCCATCGCACCCTGTTCTGGCTAAACGTCTGGATGCACACCGAGTCCGGGGTCACTCTGCTGTTTACGCTGTTTACGCTGGCGGTATTGTCGATCGGCTCACTCAACCAGCGCACCACCGATTGGTTTCTCACCCTGAAGCTATTTGGCGGCGCAGCGGCAACCTTCTCCAAACCGTCACCCGTCAATACTGCCAAGTCTGCGTCGTTCGATCCAGAGCGGGGCAAGCGCTTACGAGTTGGCGATACGGTCGCAGGCTTTGAAATCACTAGCGGTTTCGGGCAAAGAGTTCATCCTGTGAACGGCAGCAAGTCCTTTCACAACGGCGTAGATGCCGCCCTGCCGGTTGGCACCGCGGTCGTCGCGCCATTTGAGGGTGAGATTGAACGGGTGACGAACGATCTGTGCGGCTGGGGACTGCGGTATTACAGTCCCTCGATGCCAGGGCATCGGGTAGGGCTGTGTCATCTATCTCGTCAACCGCAAGCGGGCCAAGTCAAAGCGGGAGCGACGATCGGGCGGAGCGGGGGGATGCCCGGTAGCAAAGGGGCAGGGAGTTCCACAGGTCCACACCTGCATTTTGCGCTGTTCGATCGCGATGGCAATCCGGTTCATCCCACGCAGGAACTCCTCACAAAATTCTTGAGGGCAAGCAATCTCAGCAGCACGCCTGTGTCAGGTTCACGCAAGGAGGAACGACGATCACGACTTACGAGCCAATCGACAAGGACGTGATTCGACTGCTGTACAGCCCTAACATCAAGCCGGGAATGACCTTCAAGCAGGTTCAGAAAGCACCGATGAAAGCGTCTGCTGAGTCTTGATTGCTGCACCAGGCATCAAAACCGAAGGATCACCCCGCAACCAGCACCCTCCCTAAACACAGCATTATTTGGCTCCCCAACTTTATGCGTTACACGCCTTATGACTTCAACAACATCAAACTGCTCAGCTTCGCCGCTGTATGCAGTTTGGCACTGGTTGGGCTAGCAAACACGAACACGGGGGTTGCTGTACTTCACAAAGTTCAGCAGGTGCCGGCGACGCTGACTCGGCTACTGGCAACTCCTACCGCTAAGGGCGCGGTGGCCATCTGTGCAGCTGAAGGAAACTGTACCGCTACTGGACAGTTGACTCGGTATGCTGCGGGCCATTCCGATCCCGGCAACGGGGCGTGGAATGTTGGACGCTTCAGTTCTCAGCATGGCGATAGTCCCGGCGAGGCAGACCAAAAACAACTGGCGCGTCTGCGATCTCAAGGGGAAAGGCTGTTGAACACGGCAAAACGCGAGAAGGTGTCCTTAAACGTAGAGGAAATCATTAATGCAGTTGATCTCGCCAATCAGTCCCCGCTCGCTGCTCTTGATCCGCAGGGCGGCTACGTTCACCGACTGAAGCAGTGTCGGCATCAAGGCAAACAAGGCAAGGCAGCCGTCTTATGCGCCCGGACCAGGAGTTATAGGAATCCGGTCACGGGTGTATTGGAAGCACCGGGCCTGGGCAACTCTCCCGCACGGGTGAACCGCGACCAGCAGCGGCGCATCGACGCGATTAGCGACGTTTTGGAAGCTGATCGATGAACGGTAGTCCCCCGTCAGTTAGATTGAAATGTCGCTCTTTAGGTTGAAACGTTTGTTGGCTAAGTTGAAAGTTTGAATTTATCTTGGCGTAGCAAATTTATCTCGCTCGTGCAATTATCAGTCATCGGAGGTGCATCAGCTACACTGAGAAAATGGTGTACGCAGCGTTAGATTCTGCTAAATCGATTGACAAACAGGCTGTAAATCCTGATACACAACTTCACTTCATAATTAAGAAAAGATTATTAGAACCTTAAGAGTAGTTGCTGTGCTCCAGAATTAATCCGAAAAAATAACACATCTCTAACCTTTGGACGAGTCGATGATTTGGGGGATCACCAACAATGAACAGTCGTGAGGAATGAGCAACGTCTAGCTAAAGGCATATTTCACTGTAACGATTGTTTATTTTTACATTTTACAAGCGACTAGGAAACGATGAGGCTCAATTTTGCGCTGTCATCATGAGCAAATAATTGCTGTCATTCTGCCCTACTTCGTCAGACTGATGGTACAAGTCATTTCTGGAAGTAGCAGACGAGATGAATCAGAATCGCCAATATCCCTTGCAATTGTATGCTGAGAAAAATGAGGGTGGTGAACGTCACGCCACTTGGCTAGAGCTATTTTTCGATCTAGTCTTCGTGATCGCGATCGCGGAACTAGCCCATGCGCTGCACGACCATTTGACGTGGGCTGGCATCGCCAGTTTTGCTGCACTCTTTGTGCCCGTCTGGTGGCTGTGGATCGACTTCAGTTACTACGCCGATCAGTTTGATGTCGATCGCGGCTTCTACCGACTAATTATGCTGGGTGTGATGTTTGGCGTAATTGTGCTGGCACTGGCGATCCCCGAAGTACTGGAGGGCAGTTCTGCCGTTTTTGCGACCATCTATACAGCACTGCGAGCGGTCATTATCTTCTTGTATTTCCAAGCCTGGCGCTTTGTCCCCGAATCACGAGAACTCACTGCCCGTTACACAACCAGTTTCTCCATTGCTTTTGGCTTCTGGTTAGTCTCGATTTTTGTGCCTGAACCGCTGCGCTTTGTTCTATGGGGCGTTGCCCTATTCATTGAAATTAGCAATGGACCCATTACCTACGCCACGATTCGCACGGTTCCTGCTCAGACATCCCACATGGATGAGCGCTTTGGCTTATTCGTCATCATCGTCCTGGGGGAGGCTATTCTGGCAGTCTCGACTGGGGTTGATGAGACAAACTGGCAGGGCACAACCGTTCTGGCTGCGCTGAGTGGATTCATCACGGCTGTGAGTTTCTGGTGGCTTTACTTTGAGCACGCCGATGCTTCTGTCATCAACTGGGCACTGCGAGGGGGTAGACGCGCCTTACTCCTTTCCTACATTTATGGCTACAGTCATCTGCTCGTCTTTATGGGCATTGTAGCTGCAGGAGTGGGTACGCAAGTGGCGATCGAAGCTACAGCAGCGGCGGAAGCTTTGTCGCTCCCGGTACGAGTTGAGCTGTGTGGGGGTATTTCCCTATTTATTCTTGGGCTCACTATCGTGCAGTGGGCTGCCCCGCAATCGCTCCCTGCTCAGGTCATCAGAGTACGGTTGTTAGTGGCATTGGGTTGTGCTGTCTTGATCGGCTTGGGCTATCTGGTTACTCCAGTTGTACTGACCATCATCTTTGCCGTTATTTTGGTCGGTCTAGCTAGCTTTGAATCCCAACGAACTCTACCTGTCTTTAAACAGGAAGATTGATCATCGTCCGGCTTTTAATACCCTTCCATCTCTTAACTAAGGAATCTCCCCCATGCCTAATCACTCTCAAAAAGTTTGGTTTATTACAGGTAGCTCTACGGGCTTTGGTCGATCGCTTACTGAAGCAGTTCTTCAACATGGAGATCGCGTCATTGCCACTGCGCGTAAACCTGAACAGTTAGATGAGCTCGTACAGGCATATCCTCATACGGCAAAAGCAGTTCGCTTAGATGTTACGAATCCTCAAGAAATTGATGATGCGATTCAAGCAGCAATTAATGCTTTTGGTCGAATTGATGTCGTTGTCAACAATGCTGGATACGGGTCAATTGGAGCAATTGAAGAAATCAGCAACGAAGCCATCCAGCGGCAGTTTGAAACGAATGTCTTTGGCGTTTTGAATGTGACTCGTGCCGTTCTGCCCATTCTGCGGCAACAGCAAAGTGGTCATATTCTCAATCTATCCTCTGTGGGTGGTTTTGTTGCCTTTGGTGCAACCGGGATTTACTGCGCAACGAAGTTTGCTGTAGAAGCGCTATCCGAGGCACTGTCTAAAGAAGTTGCTGAGATGGGGATCAAAGTCACCATCATCGAACCGGGGGCGTTTCGGACCGACTTTAACGGGAGATCGCTGGCAAAACCGGATCAATTGATGGATGAATACAAATCGGTGAGTGGTGGGTTTCTGCAATGGCTGGAAGAGATGGATGGCAAGCAGCCTGGTGATCCCGATAAAGCCGCAGCAGCGATGATTCAAGTCGTTGAAAGTGATAATCCTCCTTTACGGTTGGCTTTGGGAGCGGATGCCGTTAGCGTAATCGAGGAAAAACTGAAATCGATGCAAGCTGAATTAGATGCTTGGAGAGAGGTTTCGATCAATACAGCGTTTGAAGGGGCACAAATGGCAACAATCGGAGGGTAAGCACCGTTATGGCATCTCGCGAACGAGCCAGCCACACCCTACGGAACACTGCTGTTTCAAGATCAGACACCTGGATGATCAAAGCGATACTGCTATTAGCCAGTACTCTTACAGTCATGGCTGGGGCAACCATCGCGCCATCTCTACCGACGATGCAGAGCTATTTTAGTGGAACGCCGAATGTCGAATTTTGGGTCCGGTTGGTGCTGACAATGCCAGCCTTGTTCATTGTTATTGGTTCCCCGATTGCTGGACAGTTGGTAGACACCATAGGACGCAAATCACTGCTAATTGGAGCAGCTTTCCTCTACGGTCTGGCGGGTAGTTCTGGCTTTGTGTTGAACTCTTTATTCGCCATTTTGGTGGGACGGGCACTGCTAGGCTTAGCAGTTGCTGGAGTAATGGTGAGCGCTACGACTCTGATTGCCGACTATTATCAGGGGGACGAGCGCGCCAACTTCATGGGACTCCAAGCCGCCTTTATGGGGCTAGGAGGTGTCTTGTTTTTGACGGTAGGTGGCTTCATTGCGGATGTTAACTGGCGATTGCCATTCCTGATCTATCTATTTTCATGGGTACTACTACCGGCGATCGTTCTTTTGCTGTTTGAACCAACACGCAACAAACCGTCAGAAGATACCCCTTCTCAAACTGGCTCCAGAGCAACGTTACCCATCAGGCTGCTGGCTTTCATCTACAGTGCAGCACTCCTCATGCAGATTATCTTCTACCTGATTCCAGTGCAGTTGCCGTTTTATCTGCAACAACTCGCTCGTGCCAGTGCGACCCAAAGTGGGTTGGCGATTGCCCTTGCAACCTTGCTCAGTGCGATTGCTTCTATGAATTATGGCAAACTCAAACGTCATTTGAGCTTTATTAAGATTCTAGCGATCGCCTTTCTGCTGATGGGACTTGGTTACATCGGACTTGGACTAGTGAACTCCTACGAGTTAGTATTGCTGGTGCTCATTCCAACGGGTTTAGGGCTGGGACTGTTAATGCCTAATCTTACAGTTTGGACATCAACAGAAGCTCCAGATTCCCTGCGAGGTCGAGCATTAGGTGGACTCACAACCTTCTTCTTTCTGGGTCAGTTTCTATCGCCCGTTGTATCTCAACCCATCAGCAAGGGTATGGGGTTGGCGGTAACCTATGGATTGGCAGGGGTTATGCTGGCAGTTCTGGGAACCGTGCTGTGGATTTCCCAAAAGAGTATTTGTCGGGCGATCGAATCGCGGATTGGACGATAAAAAGACACAAAAACGGTAATGCTTGGAGAGCAAGCACCCTAAAAAATTGAAGAAGCAATTCAGTCAGACGTTTTAAGCTGAAAGCTAAGTCGGAGTTAAAAGAAATCTTCTAAGTCAGGAGCCATTAAGCAGAGTTCTATTATGGAAACAATTTCTGACAAACCATTTGATCCAACTGATCCCTATGTCCGTACCGCTCAGACGTTTCCCGTTTTGACGGAGGAGCAAATTGAGCGAGCCAAGTTGCTCGCTCAGGAGGAATTCTTGGCAAAAGGAACAATCCTGTTTGAGCGAGGGCAGCGGAGCGTTGATTTTTTTATTGTTTTGAAAGGCAATATTGAGATTTACGAGCATCGCCAAAATGGGGTGAATGTGTTTACGGTACACAATGAATATCAGTTCACCGGAGAAGTTGATTTATTCAATAACCGACAAATTCTGGTCGGGGGTCGTATGGGCGAGGACGGGCAGGTGTTGCGCTTTAATCGCCAGCAGTTTCGCAAGCTGATGATTGCCGAACCAGACATCGGTGAAGTCGTTGTGCGAGCGATTATCCTGCGCCGGGTGGGTTTGATTTCCCATCAACAAGGGTCTGTCGCACTCATTACAACCAAAGAGTCCGCTGACACGCTTCGGATTGAACGATTCTTACGTCGCAACGGCTACCCGCTGGAAGTGCTCAACTATGATGCAGCCTGCCAGGAAAAAGCATTTCTAGACAATGTTGACCTTAAACCAGAACATCTTCCAGCCGTCTATATTCATCTGGGCGAGAAGCTGTTACATAATCCCTCCAACTTTGAACTGGCTGAATGCCTTGGCTTAGTCGAGACTCTGCCACCCAACCATGTTTATGATGTAGCTATTGTCGGTGGCGGACCTGCTGGACTTTCGGCTGCCGTCTACGCCGCCTCGGAAGCCTTAGACGTGGTGCTGATTGAAACGGAAGCCCCAGGAGGGCAAGCTGGCACTAGCTCAAAAATTGAGAACTATCTAGGGTTCCCGACTGGAATTTCTGGTCAGGCGCTCGCTGGACGGGCACAGATACAGGCGCAGAAGTTTGGAGCCACGATCGCCCTTCCCTTTTCAGTCAGTGGGATTGATTGCCAAACCCACCCCTTTACCTTGACCTTAGACAATCAGGCAAAAATTCAGACTAGAGCGGTTGTAATAGCGTCTGGTGCCCGATATCGAACCTTGGATTTTCACCATGCTTTTGACAATGCAGGTGTTTACTATGCTGCAACGGCAATGGAAGGAAGTGTTTGTCAGAGTGAGCCAGTCATTGTTGTTGGTGGTGGAAATTCCGCCGGACAAGCCGCTGTCTTTCTATCTCGTCATGCCAGTCACGTCCATATTCTGGTTCGCAGTCAAGATCTAAAAGCGAGTATGTCTGACTACTTGGTAGGTCGCATCAAAGCTGCAGACCGCATTACGTTACATACCCAGACTGAAATCACAGCGTTAAAGGGCGATAAACATCTAGAGGAGGTGACTTGGTATAATAGCAGCACTGGCACAACAGAAACCCATGCCATTCGCCATATTTTTCTCATGATTGGTGCCGTTCCCAATACCCAATGGCTGCAAGACTGCTTAACGCTTGACGAGAAAGGCTTTGTCTGTACTGGACCTCAGCTTATCGAGCGTCAAGCTTGGAGGCTCCAACGACAACCGACAATCTTTGAGACGAGTGTTCCTGGTATTTTTGCTGCGGGTGATGTGCGTTCTGGCTCGGTTAAACGGGTTGCTTCGGCGGTTGGTGAGGGGGCCATTATTATCAGTCAGGTACATCAGTTTTTAAGCGAGCAGAACGGACGAGACCTCTCGAATCAGCAATTACCGATTCACTAGTAGCGATCGCCACTGGAATTCGCAGCATTGGACAAGCAATCGAGTCTTGGGTTGAACAGTCAGGAGCAAAGACAATTGTAATTGCAGGACAGAGACTATGAAAATCGGCATTATTGGCTCAGGTAATATTGGCGGAACACTGGGACGTCACTGGGCTAAGGTAGGATATGAAGTGATGTTTAGCTCTAGGAATCCGGCGGAGCTAAAGACAATGGCAGCGGAAGCGGGTGCCCAGATGGGTACAGTACAGGAAGCCTCGGCGTTTGGCGAGGTGATTCTGCTGGCAATTCCATTTGGTAAGGTTCCTGATTTAGCGCAGCAAATTGGACGGTTAGACAACAAGATTCTGATTGATGCCACTAATCCCTATCCGCAACGGGATGGGGATTTGGCAAGAGAAATAATTGAGGACCAGGCTCAAACGGCAAGCGGATATGTTGCCAGTCAGTTTCCAGGGGCTCACACCATCAAAGCATTTAAGTCCATCTACTACAAAGTGCTGGAAGAAAAAGCGTTTCGCTCTGGAAATGAACGAATCGCCGTACAAATTTGTGGTGATGATCAGCAGGCTAAACAAACAGTCAAACAATTGATTGAAGCGATCGGATTTACACCGCAGGATCTTGGAAACCTCAACAGTGGCACCATTTTTGAACCTAACGCACCACTCTACAGAAATAAGAACCTGGCGATCGTCGAGGCGGAATTCTTGTTGAGCCAGCCATAACGCTCACAGGCTGTTTGTGAATATCTTATCCAAATCAAAAGAAGAAAGCCGCTGTGTCCATCTCGACAAGTATGAATCAAAGCTCAATTGCCACTCAATCAAGAATGCAAGCAGCTTGGTATCAACAACAAGGCACAGCCAATGATGTGATTGAAATTGGTGAACTGCCAACACCTGAACCGCAAGCAGGCGAGGTGAGAGTCAGGGTTTATGCTTCTGGGGTTAATCCCTCTGACACTAAATTTCGCAGTGGTTAGGGTGGGTTGAGGATGGCTTTCCCGCGTGTGATTCCTCATCAAGACGGCGCAGGGGTGATTGAAAGCGTTGGTGAAGGAGTTTCATCGACTCGGATTGGGGAACATGTCTGGATATATGAAGCCCAACTAAGACAACCCTTTGGCACTGCCGCTGAATTTGTCGTTGTCCCAGATGCTAATGCAGTCCGTCTACCCGATAACACTAAGTTTGTAGAAGGTGCGTGTTTGGGCGTTCCAGCGGTGACGGCTCATCGGTGTTTATTTGCAGACGGAACGATCGCCAATCAAACAGTGCTCGTTACGGGTGGCGCGGGTGCCGTTGGGTACTACGCGGTGCAACTGGCAAAGTGGGCAGGTGCAACGGTAATCACAACGGTTAGTCGCCCTGAACAAGAGGAATTGGTGCGCTCGGTCAATGCCGATTACATCATCAATTACAAGACTGAAAATGTAATTGATCGCATTCAATCAATTGCTCAACAAGAACGTGGAGTTGATCGCGTTGTTGATGTTGATCTGAGCGCTAACCTTGACATTGCTGCCGCTGTTCTCAAACCCAACTGCGACGTCGCTACCTACAACACTGGCGATCCAAACAATCGTCCAGCCATTCCTGCCCAAACGTTTCTGGTACATGGCACGGTTTTACGATTTGTGCTGGTGTACATCATGCCTGATGCTGCAAAACAACAGGCAATTCAGGACATTACTGCTGCCTTAGAAGCGGGGGCGTTGCACCACAACATTGCCCAACGCTTTTCGCTGAGTGAAGTGGCAGCAGCGCATGACGCACAAGACAGCGGCAAGATGATAGGTAAGGCAATCGTCGAAATCAACACGGGACACTAAGCTAACGTGAGTTCTGCTTAGCGCAAAAAAACTTGACATCTATAGGAGCGTCAGTGCCGTGGTAGCAGCGCTTATATTGTAGGGAATTTATTTAGAGATATTTTGGTTTGCGTGGACGTTGTACAGTTCTGCTTGAGGCAGCAACGAATCTCCAGTATACTCTTCAGCAAAAGAGCCACTCGGTTCCTTCAAGCAAAACGCGCATAGACTTGCACAAACGAGAGCGCTAATTCCCATTGCTTGAAACAAAGTTTGCGCGTTGGAGAGGCTGAAAATCGTTAGGTAGACCACACCGCCAAAATTGCCATACGCACCCACGCTGCCCGCGATTTGTCCTGTCACTTCTCGCTTGATCAAGGGCACTAAGCCGAACGTTGCACCACACCCAGCTTGAGCAAAGTAAGCAGCAAGGATTGTAACGGCGATTGCCCAACCGATCGACCAGCTTGCATGAATTCCAGCAGCCATGAGATAGCTGATTCCAATTCCTGCGCTAATCGCGGTTAGCGTCCACTTACGACTGCCAAAACGGTCAGAAATTAGACCACCGCTGGGGCGAGAAAATAAATTCATGAATGGGTAAACAGCAGCAATCATACTTGCTGTCACATGATCGAGACGAAAAGTAGACTCAAAAAATGCAGGAAGCATCGAGACGACCGCGAGTTCTGATCCAAAGCTCACGACGTAAGCAAAATTGAGTAAGCCGACTTGTCGGTATTCATAACGTTCATTGAGTGGGTAGGTTTTGCGGTGGCTTACAACTTCGTGGTTAACCTGCCACGCTTTATAAGTTTGATAAGCAAACAGGACTGCGAGTAATGTCCAAGTAATCAGGAGTTGAGTTTGGTTGAAAAAGCGAACATTCGGTTGAGCTAAGCGCCACGCGAGTAAGCCGAGCGCGAAAATTAGACCGAAGTTAAAGGCGATCATTGCATAGAAGCTGTGGGCACTTGTGACCTCGATCGCGCCACTGCGTTTTGGCTTTTTGTAAGTTTTTCCGGTTGGGGTATCTTGGGCGGCTCGACCATAGATCCAGCCGTAGATTGCACAGACTACACCAACAAGCGAGATCGCGACTCTCCAGTTCGTTGCGCCTCCTGCTAGAAACGCGGTTCCAACTGCGACAAGCGGCAATGCAAATTCAGCGGCAAATGCACCGAAGTTTCCCCATCCGCCATAGATACCTTCAGCCATCCCAATTTCTTTGGGCGGAAACCATTCTGATACCATGCGAATGCCGACAACGAACCCTGCACCGACAATTCCCATAAGCAATCGGCTTAACACTAAGTGATTAAAGTTCTGCGATAGTGCCGTTGCAAAACAAGGTAAAGCAGCGAAAATCAGGAGCGTTGAAAATGTAATTCGAGGTCCATAGCGATCAAGCAACATCCCAATAATGATACGCGCGGGAATTGTGAGCGCTAAGTTACAGATTGAGATCGTTCTAAGTTGTTCGGGGTGAAGATCAAATTCACGACCGATCGTGGTTGCAAATGGAGCAAAATTGAACCATGCAACAAAAGTTAGAAAAAACGCGAACCAAGTTAAGTGAAGGACGTGATAGCGATTTGTTGAAGATTGACCGAACAGATGTCGGGAGGAAAGGAGATCTTTGAGCATTGTAAATTTTCCAGGTGAGGTACTAGTCTGCTCGTAATTAGAAATCAGGAGCTAACGGCGCGAAGCTTGTTTCAATAGGCTGAAGCATCAAGTTTGAGACTCTGCCATCACAAATTCAGGTATTGATATAGACGAAATCGGCTCGGCACCAACCGGAACCAGTTGAACTGCACAAGCTTTCAATTCAGGCTGTAGAGACTCAGGACAGGAAATCGGATGAGTCAGCGCATTCGATTCGGATTGAGTTGCCCAGAGCGCTCCCCAGTGCATTGGAACAAAAACCGTTCCAGGCACGATCGCACTCGTGATCAGAACTGGAAATTTCGCCTTGCCGCGATGCGATCGCACCTCAATCCAGTCATTGTTCTGCAAGCCTAAGCGAGTTGCATCATTTGGGTGGATTTCTAAAAATGGGTGAGGATGCATCTGTCGCAGCTTCTCGATGCGACCTGTCCGGGTTTGAGTATGCCAATGACCGTACAGCCTGCCAGTGGTTAGAACAAACGGATAATCGGCATCGGGAGTTTCTGCTAAACCTCGCGAATGATAAGCACCAAATCGAGCACGACCATCAGGGGTGGGAAAGCGATGATCAGTGTACAGTCGTTTCGAGGTTCGAGCAGAATGTTGACCTGCGGGATAAGGCCATTGAACCGCACCGTGTTGGAGTAATTCGTGGCTGAGTCCGGTCATGTCACAGAGGCGATCGCGGGTAAGTTGCACAAATTCCGCAAAAACCTCTGCCGCATTGGTAAAGTGAAAGGCTTCAGCAAAGCCTAAACGCCGACCCACTTCGGCAAAAATTTCCCAATCTGCTTTTGCTTGTCCCGGTGGATCACGAAATGCTGGAAGCAAGGTTACAACTCGCTCAGAATTGGTCATTGTTCCAGTTTTTTCGCCCCATTGTGCTGCTGGAAGTAAAACGTGGGCGTAGTTCGCGGTCTCGGTTGGATAGTAGGCATCTTGGTAAACCGTGAATGGGGAAGCCCGCAGAGCGGCTTTTGTCCGGGGGAGATCGGGCATACTCACGGCAGGATTCGTGGCTGCAATCCAAAGAAAGCGAACTTCTCCCAGTTCTAAGCCGCGAATCATGTCCCAAGCGGTGCGTCCAACTTGGGTTGAGATCTGACCTGGGGGTAAGTTCCAGAACTGTTCGACTTCAGCACGATCACTTGCATTTTTCACCCAGCGATATCCGGGTAAAAGTCCTGCAAGTCCTCCAACTTCTCGCCCGCCCATCGCATTCGGTTGACCTGTGAGCGAGAAGGGACCTGCACCGGGTTTTTCGATTTGACCTGTAAGGAGATGGAGGTTGATCAGCGATCGAGCTTTCGCTGTTCCCTCGCTCGATTGGTTTATGCCCATTGTCCAAAGCGATAAAACCCGCTTGGATTTTGCCCAATATCGAGCGGCGGTTTCGAGGGCTTCGATCGATATATTGCAGCGTTCAGCCACGACTTCAGGTGGGTAATGCTGAATTACATCTGCATAAGCTGGAAAGTTCGCGACACATTCATCAATAAAGGCATAATCAACCTGCTTCCATTGGTTTAGCAGGTAAGCAATGCCATTGAGAAGATCGATATCAGTACCGGGACGAATGGCGAGGTGGAGGTCTGCTGCTTCAGCAGTTGATGTACGACGTGGATCAACGACAATCATTTTGACATGACGATGCTGTCGATGATACTTCCGTAATCGGTTAAAGATGATTGGATGACATTCAGCAGTATTCGTACCAATGAGGAATGCACAATCGGTGAGTTCTAGATCGTCATAGCAGCAAGGAGGACCGTCAGACCCTACAGCTCTTGGTATAGGCTGTGACGGCTGAAGACATACATAAACGGGAATTTGAATCGATGTTATTCGTGCCGAGAAATCCCCGCATGAGTTTGTGAATGACATAATAGTCTTCGGTCATGAACTGACCGGAACCGTAAAGACAAATTGCTTCAGAGCCATAATAGGTTTTTGTTTGCTGAAGTTGCTCCACGATGCGATCGAGCGCCTGATCCCAACTTACCCGCTGAAATGGTTCGTCAAGACTGTTTCGCATCATTGGGTAAAGGAGACGCTGTTTGTCGATCGCTTCGGTCACGGTTGCGCCTTTGACACAAATCATGCCTTGACTTGAGGGGTGATCGCGATCGCCTCGAACTTTCCAAATTGGAGTCCCTTGACTATCGCGATGGATGGCTTTTCCTTTTTGAGCCGGGGGCGACACTTCTAAACCACACCCTACACCACAGTAAGGGCAGAGCGTTTTTGTTACGTCTGTCATTGTTAATGTCTCACTTAGCTTTGGGTGACTTCGTTGAGCAGTTCCGGTGGTACGAAATAATCAGTTTGTCTTGGTTTTGCTCCGAAGTGTTCGATCATCAAATTTCGCAAAATTGGTAAGAGATCATCACACGGAACACCGGATTGCACTCGCGATCCTAAATGAGCCTCGCTGCCAACTTTACCGCCCATCCAAATATCGACGGCTTCAACGACTTGCCCGTTTTTGCGGGCTTTGGTTCCCATTAATCCGATGTCTGCAACTTGCGGCTGTCCACAGGAGTTGGGGCAACCTGTCCAATGGATTCGCACGGGCTGTGGAACGGTTAATTCTGCTTCGAGGGCTTTGATTATGGCTAAAGCACGATTTTTAGTTTCAATCAAAGCGAATCCGCAAAATTGGCTTCCGGTACAAGAGACAAGCCAGCGAGAAACCGGATCAGGCTCAACTAGAAAGCGTTCTTGAAGTAAAGGTTCTTTTAACAACGCATCTAATCGCGAATTTGGAACATTTGGAATAATTAGATTTTGCTCAACCGTCAACCGCAGTTCACCACTTCCATAGACATCGGCCATTCGCGCAAGTTCAAACATTTCATGGGCATACAAGCGACCGATCGGAATATGTAAGCCAACATAGTTTAATCCCGGTTGCTTTTGCGGATACACGCCAATGTGATCGCGTTTGTCCAAAGTCATTTCATCAGCTTCGGCAGCAGACTCAAGCGATCGACCCAGTTGTTGTTCTAGCTCGGATCGAAACTTTTCAATTCCCCAAGCATCGATTAAATACATCAATCGTGATTTTTGACGATTGGCTCTCAGTCCATGATTGCGATACAACAATAGAACCGCTTCGCAGACGGCGACCACATCACCCGGAGAAACCCAAGCATTCAACGGAACAGCTTCTTGATACCGCTTGGGTGAGAACATACCGCCAACAATGACGTTAAAGCCGATTTGATCATGCTTATAAGCGGGAATAAAAGCAAGATCATTGGTTTCTGCATGAACTGAATTGTCGCGACATCCAGCGATCGCAATGTTAAATTTTCGGGGCAGGTTAGTGAAAGCAGAGTTCCCGGCTCCCATATGGGTAATCATGTCTTGCACTGCACGACACAAGCCGCGAGTATCAATCAATTCATCAGCTTCAAGCCCTGCAACCGGAGAACCAGTCACATTGCGAACATTATCTACTCCGGTTTGAACGCTCGTCATTCCCGCTTCTTCAAATCGTCGGAAGATATCTGGTGCATCTTCGATCCGAATGCCTCGAAGCTGAATATTTTGACGAGTGGTAATGTCGGCATTGCCCTCGTCGCCGTAGCGCTGCACAATCTCTGCTAAAACGCGCATATGGTTGCTTGGCATCACTCCGTTCGCGGTTCGCATTCGGAGCATGAATCTTCCAGGCGTGACTTCACGATAGAACAATCCCAGCACACGCAGTCTGAAATCTCGATCGGCTTCTTCGATCCCTTCCCAGCCTACACTCGCAAGCAGCTCTAGCTCTCGCTTTAGCACTAATCCGTCCTTCTCTGCCTTAATTCGTTCAAACTTATTCTGTGTTTTTGCAGGAGGAGCTTCGGTTGTTAAATTCTCAAACTGAGCGATCGTTTCCACGTCTGTCAAATTCTCTGATGCACTTGCAGTCTTAGAGATTCCAGTCATCACGTTTATCTCCACAGCAAAGCTAGCAAATTTACTAAAAGCAAATCTGTAAAACAATACTTCTAAGCAGCAATATTCTTTTGAGCGGTCCTGCTGATTAGGCTATGCAATTCAGTAAAGTGCTTCGGTAAACATAGCTACAAAGAGCAGGAAACTTGCCTAAATCTATCTTTAGGTAGGTTATTGTTAATTCGCAAAGTTAGAGTTCTAATTTTTGCTGGAAGGTTTGTATTGTTGAGGTGAGAAAGTTGGTTGTGTCCCAAAGAATGGTAGAGCAGGGAAGTTTAATTTTCTCTAGTCTTGCTCTAAATGACGATTGATTCCCTGTTGTTGAGTACAGTGCTACACAATGACTCAAGTAAATTGATACATTCAAGGTCTCACAGGAAGCCTTTCACTATAGCTCCGATCACATAAAAAACGTGGCGGTTAAACCACGTTCAACAATCCGTGTATCGAATTGATTAAAGCTCTCCAGCATTGAGTGGATTGCTCATCGGATAGAGTTCTACTTTCGTCATCGTACTGTGAGCCATTTTGCCGAACACTGGACATCTAGGGTGAACGCACATCTTTACGGTTGACGAGTTATTTTAGAGGATTGAGCTAACACCTTGAGCAGATAGTTGCTGTCCCAACCCGCCTTGAGTCGCTTTGCATGGATGCCGCCCTTTGCTGATTTTTCCTGAGTCAGCAAGTTGAGTGCTAGATGGCGAATCACCGCTAAATTTTCGCCACTGTAGCCGAGGGTAGAGCGGGCTTGGTCTTCTCGAAATCCCACATCGAGCATCCAATGCAGTTGATTTTCAATGCCCCAGTGACCGCGCACCGATTGAGCAAATCGCCGAGCATCCAGCGGCAAGCTGAGTAAGTAGTAGCGACGTTCACAAGTGGTCTTGTCCTCGATTTGACGTTCCGCTTCAACACAACCAATCGTTGTCAGCTTTGCCCAGTTCTCAGCTCCGATGAGATGTTCAGTTTGTCCCATCACCCAGTAGCGTCGAATCTCCTTGCGCCCATGTGCTTGGTCTTGCGTCTCATAGCAATCGTGTTCGATGCCTCGAAACAAGTGCTGACGGGCATGGTCAAACAGTTGCACAACATCCTCAAACAGATTGCCTTGGTTACCTTTGAGTGCTAGCACATAGTCCCCTTGTTGTTCCACAATTTGAGCCGCAATCGCAGTCTGGCAGCCCATTGCATCAATGCTCACAGTTGCCCCTGTAAGGTCTAGTACACTCAGTAATTCTGGAATTGCAGTAATCTCATTCGATTTTTCATTCACTTGGCGTTGCCCCAACACCAATCGATGTTGCACTGCCCAAGCACTCACCATGTGAATCATGCCTTGCTTGCCGCCGCGCTCATAGCTGCCCCGCAATGTTTTGCCGTCTACAGCAAGTAACTTCCCGCCACTGATCTCAAACACTGCCTGTACCCAGTTAAGAAAACACTGCTGCAAGGCTTCAGGTCGCAGCCGAGCAAACACACGCTCTAGCGTGTCATGCGGGGGGATACCGTTTGGAAGCTCTAGAAAGGTTGCCAACCACTCCTGTTTCGCAAGCCCATAGTTCTCGATCTCGACCCAACTCTCCGCGCCACAAATCACCGCGCAAATCGTAAGCATCACAATGTCAATTAATAAATGCTCAATGCTGTGTTGAACACGTGGGTCAGGCAACTCGCTGAAATAGCTTTTGAGGTCGCTCAGGCAGGATTCAGACATGAGGAGCTTTCAGATGCAGGACTGCTTTGAATCCTAAGCCTTCTCGTTTCGCCTCGCCTAACTGTTAAGAAACGTGTGCGTTCGCCCTGGCGCAAACTGCGGTCGATTCAGAAAACACTCCAATTCATGTTACTGAAATTCCGAGCGTTGGGAATTTGGTGATAGAGCAAATTGTGTGGAGGCATGAAAATCTTCAGCAAATTGTCCAAGAGGCATTAGACGACTTGCGGTTCAGTGCGTAGTTATTAGAGCAGCCAGAAATTTTTAATACTTGTGAGTCTAATATTCGTGTAAAGTAGAACAATTGTTCTATATTATGTACGATGATTTTACTCACTCATAAGCAGCAACGCCTTGCAGACTGGATTGCGGATTATATGCAGGAGTTCGGCTACAGTCCGCTTATTGAGGAAATGAGAATTGGATTAGGCTATACCTCTTCTGCACCCGTACAGTCGCTTCTCGACATATTAGAGCGCGAAGGGGTCGTTGTTCGAGTTAGAAAATCGGCTCGAACGATTCGCTTTACTGAACAATGGCTGAGGCAACAACAGAGCAACCAAACTGCTCCATTATCACTACGACTTCCGATCGTGGGTACGATCGCGGCTCACAGTTTGGTTGAAGTTGTCTCTGACAATGAAATTGAGTGGCTTGATTTTCCACTATTTCCTGGAAGCAAGCCTTCAGGCATTGAGAAGTGGTTTGTTCTGCGAGTTTGGGGCGACAGCATGATTGATGCTCTGATTGACCACAACGATCTTGTGATCCTTAAACCAGAGCCGAATGCTGACGCAGTTAAGAACGGCGCGATCGTTGCAGCCAGAGTAGGGACACAAACCACGCTGAAATATTTTTATCGCGACGATGAACACGTCACCCTCAAACCTGCAAACCCAAACTACTCTGATACTTCTGTTGCTGAAACAGAAGTTGAAATTCAAGGTGTTTTTGTGGGATTGATTCGAGGATTGCTAGAAAACTAACTCTGCTGAGTTGAATCACAAGACGAATCAGAGTCAACAAAAACCTTTAATAATCTATTAGGACTGCAAGCAGCTGACAGAGCATGGATTTGGTACTAAAGCTCGGAATCAAACAGATCTTCGCTATCGTACCACTGCTCTTTCGGCGTTTGATTAGACGATTCGCTTGCAGAGGTCAGGTCTGTCTCAGAATTATTTGAGTTCGCGATCGGAGTTGTTGCGATACCCGTAGCAGTCAGTTGCTCGATGTTGTTCATCTCCATTGTTCGATTAGCGGCAAGAAGAGAAAGTAATTGTTGAGAGGGATGGGCTGCCATTGCTCCTACTGATCCTTCCGGTGGTGAGTTTTGGTCAATCCCGAAAGTCGATTGAAGATAAGTAATCTGCTGCCGCAGTTGATGAATGGCATCTTGAGCAATCCGCTTCATTTGAGCATCAGAGAGCGATAGTTCTCCTTGTTCGCGACGAAGCTGATACGCGATCGGCATCCAATACGCCCGCAGCGCCCACAGCAGCATTTCCTTATGTGAGTACGATTGATGACGTTCGTTCTTGATGCAATCCAGCAAAATCCCATCGGGACTTTCTGCCGCAACTTGAATTCTGACTCGGTAATCAAACTTTCTCGTAGACATTCAGTCATCCTCAACGTGCAACCGTCATTCCTTCTGTCAGTCTACTGACTTTGCCACCCAATAGCTTGAAGACACCAAATGCATCCGAAACTCGGCAAGCGAGAACCGGATCAATTGGAGTCGTTAGCGATCGATGAATTTGATCTTGTAGATTCATTGCCCACGACACTTCTAAGTCATATTGAGCGAAAAAATCTTCCAATTCGTCTTTGAAATACAAAGCTGTACCTCCAGAAATAATCACTTCGTCAAACTCGTAGAGATCTTGCCCCAAGGTTGACTTCATCCAATCCAGTAAATCACGGAGGTATCGATTTCGAGACTGCGCGATCGCGTCTTGAAGCTGCTCCACTTTGCGATCGACTTCGGCTTCGGTCACGACCATTCGAGCAATGCGATCTAATCGTTTGGAATTCTGTTGCGCTTCAAAAATGTACTCAGTCAATCGTCCAGCATCTTTCGCATCAAGATTTAGAGAAGCACGCGCCACGATCTCATCAATCAATTGCTCAAATCCTAATCGAATGCCGTGACCGCTTTGCGGTGTACCTTGCTTGAAGGGTAGCAATGACGCATCTCGCTGACCGATCATCGTGACCAGAATGTTCTTGTGATTAAACGACTGAGGTGCATCGTTGCGCCGACTTTGGGCAAGTCCGGCTCCTTCTGGCTTCACTTCTAGCAGTAGCGGTGAAACAAAGTAGCGCCGCCCTCGGAAATTAAAGCCAGCGAGATTATGCTCCAGCAAATCATGAAAAGCTTTACGGTCTTGATATTCCTTGTAGGGCAGCAGAGCTGAAAGCGCGATCGTGAATTGTTCGGGTAGGTTTGCGGTTTCTGCGATCGCGCCAATGATTGCTAAAGCTTTGTAAGCTGCAAACTCGTACTTACTCAATCCGGTCGGTACTTTCCCGCGCATCTGCTGTGCTTTCATGCCCAAAACATAAATCTTGCCGTTGAACAGCTCGATGAAGGCATCATTTTCCGGTCTGCCTCCAGAAAGTCCGGTATCGATTAGATCATCGGGGGAAATTTCCAGAAACTCCGGTCCCATCAATAAAAGTTCAGTGTTGCCCTGCGACCAACGTTTCCAGAACACTTTACTTTGAGAGGTTCCGGTGTCGATCGTCAAAATGATGTCTGGCTGTGAATCAATCATCATATTTTCCTTGGATTAAATCTGCTGTGGTAGATGCCTAGATTCAGCTTTTTTGCTCTCGAATCCTTAGACCAACCAGAGGTAGTCACCGATAGCTTTGAGTTGAGTGGTGACAGTTAGAAGGTCGAATGAAGGTAACAAACGCTTAGTAGAGTAGAGCAATTGTTGTCTTTTCACTACCCTACCGCGAATCAAACTCAGTTTCAAGAGCGAAAAGGTATTTAGTAGGTAAATTAAGGCAAAAAATAGATAAATGAAGTTCAAAAATAGGTAACAGACGTAAAAATAGAGTTAAAAACCAAGTAGGATTGAAAGCTATAGGCGTTTGACTCGATGAACTCAGCGAAGCTTCGATTTTGAGTCATTCGAGGCGAAGAGCAAGCAGTGTTTTTGATATCAGAAATGAGGACTTTATCAACGAAAATAAGGGAAATGCGATCAATGCCGAGACAGCGAAAATCGCCGACTGGAGAATTGAGAACGCTGGCAGTTCCGGTGTACATGAGTTCAACAGAGCGGCAAAACTTGGGAGAGCGAGCAGGCTCACTGAGCCTGAGTGAGTATCTATTGATGGCGGGATTAGGGCAGCACGTTCCCCAGCGGCGGCAACCGCTTCCAGTTCCCGAACTCAATCGATTGACCTACTTAGAGTTAGAGAAAATTGGTCGCAATCTCAATCAAATTTCTAAAGCTTGTCATGTTGCTATTCGTGACGGGCGAGGCTGCAATGTGAACAGCGATGAAATAGAAGCGATCATTGCAATGATTCGACAGCTTCGACTCGAAGTGATTGCTGCAACGATCGACGTAGAAACTGAAGATGATGAGTTGTGATCGGTAAAATTGTTCAAGGCAAAAGTTTTCGCGGTCTTCTGAATTACTTACACGGTAAGGAAGGAGCGCAATGCGTCGGCGGTAATATGGCAGGCGAAACGCCGCGCGAATTAGCCGCAGAATTTCGAGTGGCAAGAGCATTAAATCGTCGTCTCAAGAAGGCAGTTTGTCATGTCTCTTTGTCTTTACCTAAGCATGAACGGTTAGACAATGAGCAATGGTTAGCGATCGCGGCAGATTACATTACAGAAATGGGCTACGAGAACTGTCAATATGTGGTGTATCGGCATCACGATCAAGACCATGATCATGTTCACCTCGCAATCTGTCGGATTCGGATCACAGATGGCAAGACAGTTAACGACTCCTGGGAGAAACGTCGAGCCGAAACACTGATCCGATCGTTAGAGCAGCAATATCAGCTTGAGAGTGTTCAGCCGAGTTGGGAGAAACTCGAAGCGGCTCCGACAACAGGAGAAATGCGGCGGTTCGAGCGAACGGGAGAACTGCCAGTACGAGTCCGGCTGCAAGCTCAGATTGATCAAGCGGCTGACGAAAGTTTGTCGATCGCACAATTTATTTATGAGCTAAAAGATCAAGGGATTGGGATTCGGCTTCGCATTGCTCAAAATCAACGCATTACAGGAATTAGCTATTGCTTCGATGACATTGCCTTTAGCGGCAGCAAACTCGGTCGAGCTTACACTTTTCCAGGACTTCAAAAGCACAAGGGACTCCACTATGACCACGCCACAGAATTTGAGGCAACTTGCCAAGCAGCAGACACAACCGCACCAAGAGCAGGGATTGATGCAGCCATTGTTGCAGAGTTTGAGCGAATCGCTGAACGCCTTGGAAGCTCGATTACACAACCTAGAGACAGAGTTGATCGAAACCAAGCAGTATCTGAGTTTTCTACAACAGATTCATCAAGAACTGGTCAACTGCCAACGGTGCTTAAGTCAGCAGAACCAGAATCAGCAACAAACGAACATCGAATTATCCCAGATCAATCAGTATCTATCCCATCAGACTCAAATCGACAGCAACCAGTTAGAGCAGCTAACTCGCATGAGTCAAGAATTGGCGTTGCTCAAGAACGAGACGATCGCAGTGGGGCAAAATCAGGCAGTGATTCACCGATCGTTCCACGACTTCAACCAATCGTTTCTAGTTTTGCAGGAGCGACTGACCAATCTCGAAGACAGGACGGGACAACGATTAGCAACACTGACGCAACAAACCGAGCGGATTCACCAAACGATTCCGAACAAAACAGCGTTTCCTCTGAAGCTATTTCTGAGCGGGGAAGTCGTGACGTATCGCGGGATTCTGGGAACGCTGACTTTCTCCGGAGTGCTGATGGCAGCGATCGTTTGGATTCTGCTACAGCTTCTACCGTCAGCCAATCAGAATCGAGTTCATCAACTGGTGAACAGCAGCGAGATCCGACTCGAACGACTCGAACAGGGACAGCAGCAAATTCTGGACAAACTGGGGATTCAACCACAAAAGAAATAAAGCTCAACGAAGATCAGCAGCGGTGGAAACGCTACAGCTTCGGCGTTCAAGCTAGCAATACCGTGAAGCTGAATCAACTCGTGGCAAGACGGGCATTTGAAGATGGGCAATCCCCGCAGGCGATCGCACGAATGTTAGTTTACAGCCCATTTGTGCAAGAGATGGTTGGAAAACACAGGAGTTCAGAGACAATTCAAGCCTACATCCGTCAAACCGTTCATGAAGCCTGCCAGAAAGAGCAACAGCATCAGCGGAAGCTGCAAAAGCAGCGAGCATTCAACTTGGAAACTTAATTGCTTGTGGAGGTTGGAGATAATTCTGCTGTGCGTCTGTATTGTTAGGTAGGATTAGATACCAGAAAAATGAGAAATTTAAAGTTGTGAAAGATAGAGGCGAAAAAAGAGTTGCGCTTGTTACTGGTTCGACATCTGGGATAGGGATGGCGATCGCACAGCGGCTTGCTGAAGATGGCTTTGCGGTTGCTTTTCATTCCAAGTCTTCGGTGTTAGCTGGGCGGTCATTAGCGGAAGCGTATCTCGGTGCATCTTATTTTCAAGCTGATCTGTCTGACCAAAGCCAGTCTCGTGGTTTGATTACTAATGTTTTGTCGCATCACGGGCGGTTAGATGTCTTAGTCAACAATGCAGGGATTAGTGCGACGATTTCACACTCATCTCTGAAGGAAGCCTCACCGGAGATCTGGCGAAATCTCTACGAGGTCAATGTCATTGCTCCTTGGACACTGATTGCAGAGGCTGAAAACGCGCTACGTCAGGCATCAAGTCGTGAATGTCCTAGCTGCATTCTCAATATCAGTTCTCATGCTGGTATTCGTCCGAAAGGGGCCTCAATTCCGTATTCCGTGAGTAAAGCCGCTCTAAATCACATGACAAAGTTGCTCGCATTGAGTCTTGCACCATTGATTCGTGTGAATGCAATCGCGCCGGGTTTAGTTGAAACCCCGATGAGCAAGGATTGGACAGCAGCACGAAAGCTTTGGGAAGAACGATCACCGATGGGTCGTGGGGCACAACCAGAAGAGATCGCACAAGTAGCTTCGATGCTAGTTGGGAGTCACTATCTTACGGGCGAGATTTTGATTTCAGACGGAGGGCTAAATCTCACTTGACAGCTTAAATCTATGACTATCAACCTGACTGGAGCCGATTATAAAGATTTTAGTATCGAAAGCAAATTGTGCTGTTGTAGCTGCTTGTGTGCTTAGGGAGTTGAAGAGCATTTATCCTATTTCAACTCCCTGGCAGGACTTTTTTGGTGGTACTGATTGCGCTGGCTGAACTTCTGAAGCTTGCGGGTTTTGACGAGCGGTTGCATGAGTATGCGCTTGCTGCTTATGGGTCTGAAAATCTTGCTGCATAGCAGATTTTGCTTTATCGGACAAAGCCTCACCATCGACAAAGGCTCTCGCAACTTCGGTGATCCGTTTAAGGTAGTTCGGTGCTCGTCCTAATTCCCCAGCAACTCGATGCCACTTCCAGAGTGATCGCAATGTCTGTTTGTCGCCTCGATCGTATTCTCCAGCTTTTACTTTGTCGGAATGATGCTCAATTAGAAGTCGATCGTTCCAATCCTTTCCCTGCGCTGGAGTCATCCGCGTAATACCGGGAAGCATTTCTGCGAAACGCCACGCCATCTTCTCACCGGGTTTGTCTGCGTCGAATGCGGCGATTACCTGTCCACCTTGATCAAGAATTTCCTGAAGAGCAGTTGTTGGAATTGCGCCAGAGCCATCGGTTGATAAATAAATCGATACGGTTGTTGCGTCAGGTGACTTTTCTTTTTCCAACACTGCTAGAGAAATGGCATCGATCGGTGATTCAGTCAGAACAACACGATTAACTTCGCCATTTGCTGATCTCAACCAGAACCACCCGTTTTCACGAGAAGAACCAGGAGCTAATCCATGAAAGGCGTGTTCTGAGTCGCGTGTACCGCGCAGACTTGCACCTGTAACTTCGTGGCGCGACCATGCTTGATCGTTGTGCTGGTCTCCATACCGTAGAAAAACTGCATTACGATGATCATCTGCATAAATTAGCCCTGTCTCATGGAAGCGATCGATCCAGGTTACGGGCAGTCCTCGCGTTTCAATAAGGTACTGTCGTACTGCTGTCCAATGTTCTTCATTGCATGGCGGTAATTCCAGCGAACGAGGTTCTTTTTGCGTCAAGGATGATTGAGCTTGGACAGAAGCGGGTAGCGTTTGTCCTGAAAGCCACTGAACTGCTTCTTTGAACTCAACTTTGCGGACGTGCATAACTAAATCGATCGCGCCTCCACCTCCTTGGTCAGCTAACCAATCCATGAATTTGCCGTCATTGATGCTGATGATGTGTCCTGCATCCTTCCACTTGTTTTTGTCACGTCGATCTTTCTGAAGACCCAAACTGGCTGCTACGGCTTCTAAATCAAAATTTCTTACCTCTTTAGCGAGTGCTGAAATGTCGATCGAGCTTGTTTGATTAGTATCTAAGCGAGGTTGAAGGAAGTGAGCAGAAGAGCCAGGTTGATCCTTGGCAATGGTAGTTTGAACTTCCGAATCACGTTCTGTTGAAGTCAATGTTTCAGGGATTTGTGAGGTCGTGTAATCGCTTTCCCAAGTTGGGTCGTGTCCTTGAACATCTACCTGATAGTCCCTCTCGACTTCAGAATAATCGTTTACATCAAAGAGAGTGGTTTCTACTTCAGTGCTAGTTTCAGATGCTTGCTCTGGTTCAGAGGCTTGACTCGATTCGGTCTCTAGTGAATGTCCGCTCGTTGATAACTCAGTGTGAACGAATGCTTCTTCTGGCTGGTGTATTCCTTGATTGACAATAACGCTGTGCCCTTGTGATTCTAAATAGGTTGTGAATCGCTCGATCGCTCCTGACCAGGCTGGAATTGATATGAAGGGGATTCGTCCAACAGTTCCGCCAGCATCTCGGCTTGTTAAGGTTAAATTTAATGCGGTCGCGATCGTATCCGCATCCTCAAAGTAAGCCGTGTAAAAATCACCAGAAGCAGAGCGCTGAAAGACTAAAGCATCGGGATGTTGGTCTTTAACGCTCAGGTAGTCGATCGCAAATGCAGCAAGATCGGTGCGATCAATCTTGTTATTGACGGACTCCGGTGTTTGTAGAGTTGCATCTTCTGTTTTTGCCTCAGTTTCCGATGATTGTTGATACTTCTCGATCGCGGATTGGACTGCTAACCCTGTATTTCTTCGTCCAACAACGGGTTCTAAGATTTCGGCTAACCGCTCCTGTAAGAGTGAATGAGAAGTATAGGTATAAAAAGCCCTTGTGATTGCATTGACTTCTTCTGACTCTAAACGAATGGTGTTGCCGTCTCCGAACTCAAGCAGTGAGTTATCTTGCCTTGTTTCAACTACATTCCTTGGGTCTTCTGCTACAACTTCGGTAGGCTGGACTGGTTGAACCTCTCTTGCTTGACGAGCTGCCTCTGCAAATCCTTGATCGAGAATGTTGCGGGAAAACAACTGAGCAAAGCTTTTATCGTATGATCTCAACTCCCCACCCCTTACTGGATTCTGCACCGCTACTTCCCGTAGAGTTAGATCTCCTGTTGGGGCTAGATTAAAAACCATTTCAGTATCGATGAAAAGATCACCGTAGCTATCTTCTAGCCAATGAATGAAATGAATAACCCCATCGTGCCGCTCGATCGTCAGTGGAATGTAAGGAGCGTTTTCAATTTGCAGATAAAACTCTGAATCTGCCATCACTGCCTCACTCAGCCCAGCTTGCTCCAGAAATCTTGCAACGTTTTTCTCTGCTCGTCCAGACTGATATTTTGTAGCAGCGACTCGAAGCGATGCGGGATTCTCCGGTTCCAGCATCGGTTGCGGTTGGCGTGAGAAATCATCGAGATGTGGCTCAACCAGAATCAGTGGAATGGTTTGTTCAGGTTGGGAGTTTGCTGTCTGCTGTTCTAATTTCTTTGGTGTGGCAAGCTGTTCTTGCTGAGTTTGATTGTGAACGGGTTGTACGATCGTTAGCTCTGGCAATTTGATATCTAATAAATCTCGCGCTTGGTCTTTATAATCGAAGGCTGCCAACGTCCATCGCTTCTGCTGAAGGATGACTGAGAGAACTTGATCAATACGCTCTTCTGGCACAATCAATTCCATTCGCTCATGAACTGAGTAAAACTCGTTGCCTGCGGCTGCAATAATGTCTGAATCCAGGGAATACTGGTCTCCGGCTCCGGACTTCAGCGTTTGCAAAACAAATCTAGTTGCACTGCTATTGCCTAATCGCATGGATGCCTGAGTGCGAACTGTAAAGAGTTCATCTAATGTTTTGACTGATGCTTGATACTGGGTTGCATCGGTGAGAAATGCTTTTACGTGAGCGGGTTCTTTGAATGCAACAGGTTCCGATCGGAGTGCCTCTTGAATGTCGAATCCCGCAGGCATAATTAGTCCTTGGACGACATCGCCGCGATCGTTCGTGTAATTCAGAAACCTTCCGTTTGGATACTTCTCGTATGCTCGAATTGGATTGCCCGTAAAAATCTGCATCTCGGTGCGCTGATTCTGCTGTTGGCGCAAGTCGAAGGCTTCGTAGATATCTTCTCCACTCCAGTTCGTTTCCTGCCGCATTACTTGCGTCATTGCATCCTGCTTACCGCGATTAAATTTTGAAAGCGGGATCGTTAATTGTTGACAGCGATGATCGACTAGAACTTGAACTTTCCAGTTTGTGGGTGCGATCGGGCTTCCTTTTTGTCCTTTCTGACTGATGCGCGAAACAACGCCATAAAAGACATTTCCTTCCGGTGACACAACTCTTACAGGTGTGCCTGGTGGTGTTTGTCTCAAAACTTGTGTGAGATGCCGCATTTGGTCGTTAAGCTTGTCGGTGAAACGATCTTTTGCACCTGGTGTGCTTTTCGTCAGCAGCATTTCTCGACGATACGATCGCGTTTCTTCTCTCAACTTGGTTAACAATTCTTGCGATCGCTGATTAGCAATTTGAGCGACGGCTTCAAAATCATGGTCAGCCACATTCTCAACCGGAGGTAAATCAAGACTTTGCCGGACGGCATCAATCACCTGAAGTTGACTAAACGGCTTGACCGGAACCTTAGCATTAACAACTTCTAGGGAAACTGCACCTGTAAACTCACTTTTAACGCCACTATCATCGGGAATGGCCTCCATTTGCGCGATCGTTTGAGCATCTAAATCAAGTTGATCCGCTTTTAAGACGCTTTCACCCATTGCTTCTTTTTGAGCGATGAGTTCTCTTGTTTCGTTTTCAATGAGTGTGTAAAGTTCTTCTTGCTCCTGAATGGTGAGCAGAGGGATGCGCCCGGTTACGCGTTTAATCACAGCAATCTCAGAATCATCACTGCCGACCTCTAACGGGTAACTCAATTTTGCTTGTAATTCATAATCCTCTTCGAGAAGTTCCCGAACGACTTCTTCACCGTAGACGTTCATGAAATCTACGACGTTTGCAACAGACATCTGCGATTCACGCGATGCGGTGACATTAGCGTTGAGTTCTGCCATTTTCTTTGCCAGCAGTGCCCCTAACCGTTTCTCGGCAGGCAAATCGCTCATCAACAAATCAAACCGGGGTTTGACAACTTGCCCGTAGCGATCAATGCGTCCGAACAATTGCATAACGAGATTGATGTCTCGTTCCGCTTGTGCAATAATCAGCCGTCGCGGTCGCTGATCTGCAAACTTTTCGGAAGCGTGAAGGTTGATTCCTGTAGCTCCAGAGCGATTCAGAATAACAGCATCTAAATCCCCTCGGTTGAACTGGTTGATAATATCGACTCGCGCCTGTGGGCTGGTTTCGCTACTAGAGCGGAGTCCATAGCTCATTCCTCCCGCATGGCTATATTCAATAATGTGGCTGCGTCCGGTGATTTCATCGACTCGATAGCCTTCTTGAGTTAATCGCCAACGGATGTAATCGATCGAGCTAAGGGGAATGCTAGACAAGTCAGTTTCGTCGATTAACTCTTGAGCTTCTTCATAAGCAGCAACGGCATCAGATCCAATCTCTTCATCGGTTAAGCGACGGCGAGTTTTTTTGCCCCAGCGGTCAGTTTCAATCACGTCTCTGGAGCGTTCTAAATATCGCTCTAGTACGTTCCCAAAAGTGATACTAATTGATTGCCCTGGTTCAATGCTATTTTCCTCGGTGTACCATTCGATGAAACTACCCATCGTGTTGGCAACCCCGATTAAGGGCTTTTCGCCTCGTTCAATCGTTGCGATCGCTTCTTGTACTGCGACTTCTGCTTTCTGTGCCAGTAAGCTTTGATCGATCGCATTGTGCATTAACGAGGTGAAATTTGTAGATCTCGCTCCAGCCGCTCCGGTCGTGCCATCCTCACTCAAAGCTTTAGCTTCAGCTTTCAGACGTTTCTTAAGTTTATTTACGCCTGCTTGTTTGGCATCGTCGAAATCGTTGATTGCTCTCATTACAGCAGAAATGCCTTCTGCAATATCTCGATCGACTGGAACTATTTTCGCTGTAAAAGAGATACCTTCCATCGAGCGGCTGCGCCGGAGCATTTGTCCAGAGGCAACAAATTTTGTCGCAAACATCTGCTGAAGTGGAACCCCACCCGCTTTGAGAATCATTTCTAAGCTGTAGAGATTATTGACAGCATATCGAGCGTCACTACGCCGCGCATAAAGATCGACAACACCTGCATTTTTAATCGCAGTTGCAGACATGAAGGTTGCTCCAGCGCTCTTATCAACCAGTTCTCGGGCAAATTCGGCACGACTGGAATAAATGCCACCATCATCTTGAGATTTATCGCTTCTCCCTCCAGCTTCGTGAGCTTCATCAAAGATAAAAACAGCTTGAGGCGCGATCGCGCGAAAGAACTCCCGCCGAAATGGTTCTTTCTGTTGCACAGTTTG
Organism: Cyanobacteria bacterium FACHB-DQ100; assembly: GCA_014695195.1. NCBI lineage: Bacteria > Bacillati > Cyanobacteriota > Cyanobacteria bacterium FACHB-DQ100. The sequence goes on from JACJNW010000026.1 coordinate 46,893, forward strand.
AAGCTGTGTGTAGGTCGTAAAGATTGCATCGTAGTTGCCGAGTCCCTGCTGCATAATCTGTCGCATTTGCTCGGTTTGAGTGGCAGCATCACCTGTTAGTAATTGCCTGCCGTCTTCTAAATCGAGAGTTAATTTGTTGTCGGTTGCGAAGACGCGCATTCTGGGCTTACCGATGTCTGCTAAATCTGTCAGCATCGACGTATAAAGATTCGCCTTTTGCGTCACGAACACTGGAATATGACCTTGACGGGCAGCATCGACAATATTGGCTGCACCAAAGCGTCCTTTGCCGTTTCCAGTCTTGTCACCATTCAGAAAGATGTTGCCGCGATCGCGTTGATGGAAAGCAAGCGCGATCGCATCGATTTGCTCTGCATAAAGATACTGCCACATCTGTTCGGTAGAGTCATAGCCTAACCGTTGGCAGACAAACTCATCGATATCACCAACCGCTTGTTCAAGATGATCGAGAGCAATTTGAGCAGCGGTTGCCATATTCGTTGGAATCAGATTATGTGCCGATTGTCCCTTTGATCGAGAAATGTAAGAAACATCAAAAGTTTGAGTTGCTACGATCGGTTCAGTGGAATTGTTAGAAGATTGTTCTACCATTGCTTGATTTCCATTCGTTTCAATGCTGGAAGTTGTTGCTAAAAATCTGCGTTCATGCCGTAAGTCAGGGTCGCTAACCAGTTCTCTAATGTGATTTTGTTGTGTTCGTTCAGCCACACTTTCTGCATTTGTGGCTCGGTCGTGGGTAGCGTGATCGGAAAATCTATCGATAGCTTTTGCATTAGGGTTTCGTTGCGATCGATTAATGTCTCTGCCCAGTCGTCCATCCACTCGGGCAGCGGAACGAGTTCCCCAGTATCTTGCTCGGTTAGTCTCGGTGCTTCCTGATATGACAAAAGATTGTTGAGTACGATCGTCAATCTGCGGTGTGTTTGTTCCTGTGTTTCTTGAGTTTGTTCCATCCAGCTTTGAATCAACCACACGATGCGTTCTGATAGAAGCGCTTTGTATTGCGATCGTGTCATTTGCCTCATTTCGGCTGGAAGTCTGATGATGAACAATTCCGAGTCGTTCGACTGCGCTGGTCTCCAGATCTGGGGATGTTTGGTGTAATTGTTCATCGGGAATTAACTCCTTGAGTTGAGAGAATGACTTGTAGATGCCTGGAACATCAGCAGCAGGTAGAATTCGTTGAGATTGCCCTCTTCCTTCAATCACAATCAAATCAATTGGAAATCCTGCGCCTTGCTTGCGATAAAGTGAACCCCAAATAGAAAAATGCTGTATAACCTTGTATTGCTCATAAAGGGTGGCGTAGAAGCTTCGAGATTCAAGCGTGTTGTACCGCCCAGATCTTCTTTCCTCGTCGTCTCCGAGTTTGCCACCTAGAATGAGGACAGCACGACCGTCATTTTTAAGGGATTGCAAGGCGAGTAGCGCGATCGCTTGATCAACTTGGATAGTTTTTCTGGGACTGCCTAGAATTTGAAATCGTTTCGTCTGACCTTCAACTTTGACCACACCAAACGGCGGATTACAAATCACGCGATCGTGCAGTTTTCCTGGTTGATACTCGGCTGCATCACATCTTGTGACGGTAAAGCCTTGTGCCCGAAGATCGGCGGCTCGATCAACATTAATTTCATTCACTGTTACGTTTGCAGGATTTGCTGCAATTAACAATGCTCCATGTCCGGCTGTAGGCTCATATACCGTTGTTCCCGCATCAATTTTTGCAAGTACCGACGCAAGAAACGCGATCGGAATTGGGGTGCTATATGCCTGCTGAAGCACGCTTGTAGATGAGCGAACATTTAGAACGGGTTGACGACTGTGTAAGTTGACCAAACGATCATAAGCTTCGTAAGTTGTTGCTGATGTTTCAACGATTTGCCGAGCTGCTCGAACAATTCCGGCTTCAACCGATTCATCCACCAATTTCGCTAAGGCTGTTCCAGGTAAAACAGGCTGATGAAGAATCAGAGAGGCCTGCTGACGAGCAGCGACGATCGTTGAAAAGTGACCTCCTTCCATGAAATGGTTTGCAAAATAACTAACGAGTTGTGGATTGCTCACCGCTCAGAGCCTCCCAAACGAAATCTTTACTAATGGGCTGAAAATGCTACAGAAACACTCCGAGCAGCACCGCACAAAACCGAATGCCTGAAGGTAAACGACACAACGCAGGGATTGGAGAAAGTAGGACTGCAAGACCAAGGTAAAGCATCATCAGATGAACTTTGTGAAACACAAGCATTACTGCTGCGATCTCGACAAACGCAACACAAAAAATTAACTCAAGTGATCGAGAAAGTTTGGTTAAATGATTTCGCATTGTTCTATTTCCTCTGGTTCAGTTGTTGAATTAACAGGTCTATGGTTTGAACTTCGTTGCGATCGCCCTGGACTTGTGCAATTTCTTTTGCTTTTTGATACTTCTGCAAAACATCTTGAGGACGGTTTAGCCCTTCGAGCGCGAGACCCTGATGAACGTCCACTTTCGTCATTGGGGCAAAGCGCAACGGCTTGAGTGTAGTCTTTCAGGGCTTTTTCGTAGCTGCCGTTTTTCTCGTAAAGATTACCTCGCCGCAGAAACTCATCCGCAGTTTTAGGTTAAGAAATAATCTTTTCTGGCGGTGCATTTCCTTGCTCAATTCCGATCCAAATGAAAAGTGGAAATGCAACCACCATGCTGATCGCGCATAGTTTGAGAAAACTAAACATAACGCCTCCTAGCTCAACTCCATTCCAGACGCCTGCTTTTGATTGGAACGACTTTTCTCTTGGGTCGCATCCTGCTGACGTTCAGCGGTTTGCAGTTGATCGGCTAGGCGATCGAAATGAGCGAAATCATTTGGCTGTAACCTCGACATCACGCGCCCATCGTCTCGACGATACACCACACCTCGACCATCGCGCTTATCAGTGATTTTTAGGAAATTATCTTCACCGATCTCAAACTTAAATCGACCTTTCTCTTTATCCCAAACTCTGGCATTTTGAGAATGGAGAAAGGCTCGAACCGTTTGCTCCACGCGCTGAGTTTTTGCACCGTATCGCGCCTCGACATCTAACTCTCCAATAGGCGTAAGTGATTTATCCTGACGCATCTGCTGAAAGCCTGCTTGATGTGCGGAGGTTAAACGATCACTTTTCGAGAGAATTTGAATACTTCGATGTTGGATTCCAGGTATAGGAGACTTTGTTGCTTTGAATCGCATCAACTCTCCAGTTGCATCGTTGACAATATAGATATTTGCTCCCTTTAAACTAACTTTGAAATTGCCCACTTCATACGTTTTCTCGCTGGTGCGAAGATGTCCACGATCAAAAAGTTCTAACGATGATCGTGCAATGCTTTGATCTCGCATTGTTTCTGGACGAGAGGCTAACCAACTCATTGTTTCTCGTAAACCTTGCCCCAATCCTTGAACAACTTGCTGTTTCCAGTTTTGATGAGTTGCCTGAAGAAGCTGTTTCGTTGCTCCATCGGGAAGTTTAGTGGCTTCTCGTTGGGCAACTGTGATCGCAGGCAAAGTGTTTTCACCATGGGCTGACATGGGCGTAAGATCAGCCGTTAAATCGACTCGATCTTCTGAATGAGATTGAATTCCTTCAATTAGATTTGAGCGCTGGGGCTGAAGCCGTTGAAAAGTTTCCCAATCATGTCCAGTCGATCCATAGTCCCAAACTTGTCCCTCTCTCACCGTTAGAACTAACTCATCATTTCCGCGCATGACAGTTAAGCCGTTTGCATCTTGAGTAATTTTGTAGTCGGCGATTGCAACTGTGTCGTACAACGGCTTTTCATCACCTAGAGGATTCATTAGGAACTGTGCCGTGTGTGCGATGTCTTGGGCTTGAAGATTCTGAGCTTGCCAATCTAGACTTAGATCTTCTGGTGGCGGCTCATTTGACTCCATGCACCATTGAAGCTCCTCAGCTTGCTTGTATGCCTCACTGATTTCATTAAGAGCCGTAGGAATATCGTTCGGAGCGATCACTAGAATTTGTCCTTCACGAGTCGTTTGAAGCACAGTTTTTTCTTGAGATGCAACGATCAGGGTGCCGTTGTCTGCAATGTCGATAATGGTAAAGTTCTTAGACTGATAATGACGGTTTTCAGTTGGCGTTGTAACTCCTTGTAGATCTAAAACAGATTGGGCAAGAATCCTAAGCTGTTGCGCTTGCTGTAGTTGCTGTTGCTGCTCAGTTAAACTAGACTGTGCTTGCAAGCTTGTCGCTTCCGTATTTCGAGTGCGTTTGTCAGTGATTGTACTTTGATTACCTAAATTGTTTTTCTCAGATCGACTTTGCTGTTGAATCTGAAATGCGATTTGATTTACGGTTACGATTCCGTCGCTTTCTTCACGAAATAGAACGGTATCACCATCCTTGATTTCGATCGCTGGAATCTTGCCTTGATACTTCTTCGGATCAACGTCGTCTGTTACGGGTCTTTGCAGTGCATCAAAAATTGTTTTGAGTCGATCAGGAGTCAACTCATTGCGAAATTCTCCTCGTGCCATCTGCCCATAAATCAAACGTCGCCCCATTTGGATTCGCATTGTTTTGGGTGGTTCTGATTGTTGAGCGCGAGAAGAGCCTAAAGCACTAATCATTCCGCGTGTAGCTTGCGCGATCGCACTCAACAATTGAGCTTGATCTTCTTGCATTGCCTGTGCTTCTGTTGGACTAACGGTAAAGGCCATGATTAATCCTCCTCGTGTAGCAATCCTTGGAGCGCGATCGCTTGAGCCACTCCTTCAACCCGATTCACCACATACTCTCCGCCAACTTGAAAGACAGCCGTTTCTCCGTCGAAGCGGTATTCAACAAACGGTGGCTGATAATCTGGCTCACAGTAGCGAAGGTAAACAACTTGTCCTTTCTCAGAGCGAATGTAGGGAATGTCATCAAATAACACTTCGACAACAGTTGGAACGTAGCCTGGAGGTAGAAGTGGTAGATGTCTAGCACGAATGAGTTCAATAACAATCTCTGGTTCTTTGGCAAGAACTGAGATTGCTGCTTCGGATAATTCCCACTCTTGTAATAGAGCTTGAATGTCCTGCGTTTTGAATGTTTGTACCATGTTAGTTTCTCTCGATGCTTCAGAAATTAATACTCGGTGTAATCATCTGCGTTATACGAATCATCAGCCACTGTGTCTTGAGCATCTATGTTTTGATTATCACCATCGAATTTGTCTGTAGAAACTTCATTACTCGATTCAAGCGGAAACTGGCTTTCTGCGATCTGTTGCCGTTTTTCTGCTTCTGCATCAAGTTCGGCTTCTGTAATTTGCAGCGCTGCCATTCGCTCAGTTAGGCGATCTCTCACGCTCTCTTGCCATAGTTTTTCACTCACTTGTTGAAGCTGATCCTCACGTTTAGGAATCTTCAGCTTGAGCTTTAGAGGAACTGAAGCTTCTCCCTGTCCCTTGTATGCTGGATTAATGAAAACGCATTCACCCTGATCGAGCTTGAGAATCTCATCGACAGTCAGCAATGAAACTTTCTGATATTGCTCGTTCCGACTTGTGCTGCGCTGCATGCCATAGCTGTGAGATCGCGTATATAGCCGAACTTCTTTTTCGCCTAAATAGCGTGAGACCAGAGCAGCCGTTTCATCGTCGCGTGGGTTAAAAAATACTTTTGTTCCACAGGCAGCAAAGATTGCTTTTGATAGTTCTCGTCCGTAAGTATGTTGCAGTTGAGCAAAATTTTGATAACCCAGAATTGGACAAAGCCCATAGGAGCGAAACTCATTAATCCATTTTGGTAAGCCATCTAAATACAAGGTTGGCAACTCATCTAAACTCACGACTAATGGTTCTTTTCGGGGTTGAGAAAAGTTTCGAGCAACAATTAGATGAAGCATTGCAGCGAGTAGGGGCGCAACGACATCGCGTTTCTGTGTATCCACTTGGAGAAATAGAATTTGCTTTCCAGCCAGGTCGAGCGGAATGGTGGTTTCTCCGGCGAAACTGGCAATCAGATCTTTGCCAATGAATTTATCGAAGGTGCGTTGAGCCGTTGCAACAATTCCTGCAACTTGTTTTTCGGCATCTTCTGAGGACAGTATTTGGCTAAAGCTTTCAAGCGTCCAAGTTGGAATTTTGTTTGCTTCTCCGGCTTGTCGAATGCGAGTTGGTAGATTAGGAAGATTTAGAATCTTCTTTGCCATGAGCAGATCAGGGTACAGCGTTGTTTTCGCCAACAGCATTACCGCTTCAACCAGTTTTTGCCCAGCACTAGAGAAGAAATCATTTTCGCTGGCATTGCTACCGCGACGAGTGTTTTTATAAATGACTTCGGCAAGCTGTCCTGCCATAAGAGAGTCTGCCGAATCGCGCACAAAGTCTAGCGGGTTACAAACCCCGGTGTAAGGGAAACCAGGTGCAAAGACATGAACGCGATATCCTTGCGCCGCAGCGTAGGCAGCGTGTGCCTCGATTTGTGCGCCCTTGAAATCGTAAACCACGATCGCAAATCCTTGCGCGATCGCATCTCGGATCATCGGATCAATAATGCTGTAAGTCTTGCCGCTATTAGGCGCACCGCAAACAGCAATACCCTGCTGCATTTCGGGAACTTCTAACGTTCCTGCTCTCAGTGTGACTCGATTATGTTTTCTTTGATTCCGTTGTCGATGCGCGATTGTGCTTGCGACTCGCTTTTCTGCACGACCGCCGAGCCGCCCCGTTGAAATTTTGCCTTTCTTAGAATTCAAGAGATTCATACTAATGCTGAAAAGACATAATCCAAGTAATAACAGTCCCATTCCCGACTTCATCAAAGCTTGGGTTGTATTGAATAGCGTTGTTGATGCAGCATGACTAATCTCAGCGATATTGCTTCGATTGTTTTGCCTAACATTGACATTACTCATACCTTTTGGGTAGCACTTGAATTTCTACAATTTCATATCCTTTACCGTTGAAAGCAAACGTCAATTGCTTAATCTGTTTGTCGTTTAACTGATTAATCTTCAAGGTTGGTAGCCCGTTCCGAATTATGGAAGACGGTTCGATGAGAGAAACTTTGCGAGGAAGTTGCGGCTTAAGGTAGTGGTCAAGGACTTGTTGATATCGATCTTTAGCCGTGGAAACATAGCCCAAGAATTTGCAACCTAATGCACCACATAAAGGATTTTCTTGTGGATGGGTCGCCTCGTTCGCGCTGCGTGTATCAATGAGAAAAAGCGGCTTGGATTGCCCGGATTGAAAAAGCTTCCAAACCTTCATTCGTCCAGCGTCACCAGCAAAGTCAGGACTTAAGTTCTCTTTAATAACTTGTTGCATCAGACCTGGAGGTGCAGATCGAGCCGCTTCTTGCCAACCCGTTTCAGTTGATGCACTTTTCATTGCAAGAACTGCGATCGTACCCGCAAGAATTAGACTCACAAATGCCATCAATCGAAATCTAAGCCGCATAACTCTCTTCTCCTACTGATTGGCTTTCCCTGAACGAATTCCTAGCTGTTGCAATGCCCAAGCTTCCTCGTCAAACCAGCGATCGCTACTTGAACGTTTGACTTGTTGCTCAAATGCGGTTCTACCGATGCGTTTGATTTCTCTTTGATAGCGTTTTAGGGTTAGTTGACGTGCAACCGTTTGCGGAACTGCACTTGCTAGTGCTAATCGATCGCCGGTCGGATTGTAGAATTCTCTTCGACAGCTTTTGTTAGCGATCGAGATAATCAAATCGCTGGCAATTGGATCGCCTTGCTCGTAGGCAGCGAGTAGATAATAGCTCTTATCTTGCGCTGCGGTGGAACCAATCAGTTCAGTACGAGCCACTTGAGCTTTAGGAATACAGGAATTGACAGCCGCAGGAATATTGTTTGATTGAGCGAAGGAAGGCGCGACTTCAAGGATTATCCACCCAACAAATAGCAGTACCCCGATTCTGAGAAACACTGATTTCTTGAAAAACTTGTGCATCATACCTTAACTCCTGGCTAACGACTACAACTTGAGATATTTTCTTGGATCGACTGCTGTTCCACTAAAGGGCTGTCCTGGTGTTGCACCAGTGCGAACTTCAAAATGTAAGTGTGATCCTGTGCCAACGCCCGTATGTCCACTTCGAGCAATTACTTGTCCTTGACCAACAGATGACCCTACCTGAGTCGTCATTGTGGACAGGTGAGCATAACGAGTTTGCATTCCGTTGCTATGCTCGACGATGACCACATTCCCGTAGCCCTCTGCCCAACCTGCATAAATGACTTTACCGCCGTCTGCTGCACGAACTGAGGTTCCTCCAGGTGTGCCAAGATCGAGTCCGCGATGAAAACTGCTGCAACCCGCGCAGGGACTCTCACGCGCTCCAAAGCCGCTAGTAATGGGATACCCTTGTGCAGGATTAATTAAGCGCCCAGATGATTTTACGTTAGCTGATTTAACGCAATCACCATTGCGCTTGGCAGCGGATTTGTAGTTTCTAGCAAGTTCTTGACCGTAAGTTTTGAGTGTTAATCGTCCGTGTCCATCAGTTGCATTGCCGTCAATTGGAGCATACGGACCGCCAAAGTGAATTTGCCCGATTCGCTCGATTAAGCGATCGCCGGAAAAGCCTTCGCGTTGAGCCTGTTGAATATTGCGAGTTTGATCAGCCTTGAAAATGCTGTCTTGAGCCGAAGCTGGAAAGAAGCGGGTAATTTCTGCTTCGCTGATCGATGCCCCAGAATCTGCTTTGGCGAGAAAGGCTGCTCCACTTTCTTGTCGTCCAATCAATGCCCGCACATCGGAGCGGTAGGACATATATTGATAGCGTCCTAATCCTCGTCCGCAATTCCCATCGCCATCGCAGACAAAGCTACCCGCCGATCCATAGTTCCCTTCAATGCTCGAAAATGCTCCGGCAAGTGCTTTGAAATCAACATTGCCTGCCCCAATTCCACAAATTCCTTCACCATCGTCAAATGCTGCTTCTTGATAACCTGGTAATGCTTCTGCGGGAATTCCCATTGCCCTAGCTCGATCGATGACTCCTTCAGGAATCGATGCCCCACTGGACGCACCGCCTTGAGCGTCGAGTAAGCCTGTGAAGATGGGTTGTTTCTCGTGATAATTCAGAAATGGAACTGGACCTAAAAAGTAAGGTGTACAGCCCAAGTCAGGCAATCCATGTTTACAGATGCGGAAATGTAGTGCCGTAGAAACTGTGCCCGTTGATTCATCAACCTCCCAAACCGAAACTTTGAATGCGTCTCCGAAGGGATGTCGCCCGGTCGGTTCTTTCCCACCATTGACTGCGCCTAAAATGCCAGAGCCGCCTTTCACTTTCTGATATTTGCCAGAGATCCATTGCTTGCCGTAAAGCGGCGGTGCGCCAGCAAGTTCGATGTAAGCGCAGCTCTCTTTGCAAGCGACTTGAAAGCCTTCGCGATCGCTGCCTGAAATCGTATTGCGTCGATCGCTTTCTGCTGTTCCGTACACGACATCGACGATGCCGATCATCCCCGTCACTTGGACAGGATTCGGCATTTGAGCCAGTGGCACATTTCCTAATCCTGGTACTTCTGAGATTAAGCTATTTTCCCAATTGGCTAAATTCTGTAGCGGAACGTTCTGTAGATTGGGAATGTCCGCGATCGAGAATTGCTCAAGTTTCTGCCCAAGCTGCCCTAGACTGAGTCGCCCAAACTCAGGATTCGCGCTCAAAATTTCTGCGATCGTGCTGTCCGAGTTAGGATTAAACCCAGGTGTTCCCGGAAACTTTTGGCTAAACAGTGCTGAAATTGCGGGAACTTGACTCAACCGATAACTATCTAAGCCAGGAATTGCAGTGACTAACTGATCAAGAGTTTGCTGTGTTGCAGCCTTGAAGTTGGATAGGGCAACTTGTTTTAGATCGAGCCGAGTGAGTTGAGCGATCGTGTAGAGGTTGAAAAACTGAGGATACAGACTCGTTTGAAAGTCTCCTAGCTTCAAATAACTATCTGCGGTTTGTCCTGCTCTCCAATGGCGAGAAAGGTCATACCCCAAGGCTTCATTCAAGTCTGAAGGCGCAGTGAACTCACCATCTTTGAGAATGGGTGGAAGCGAATGAAGCGTAATCTCTGACCAATCAGGAATTCGAGCATATTGCCCATCCCACTCAACCGAAGCAATCGGTAGTGTTCCCTCAACATCTGGACTAGCGGCAACGCTTGCTGGAAAGAGTAGCGTAATGCAGACGATTGCAAGCCCAATGATGAGTGATTTTAGAATCGTAGTTCGTCGGATTCCACCCGTGCTAATCATGGTTCGATTTCAATGACTATACCGACTGTGTTTTCAATCCCATTTCAACGAGCCGTGCGATTAGCTGTTGAGAAACACCCACTTGTCTTGCAGCATCAGCAACCTGGACTCCGTTTCTAACCAGAGTGATTAAAGACTCTAAGCGATTCCACAGCGCATCCCGCCGCGAAATCAATCGCCGCGCCGCAGCAACTTGTAAGCCTTGCTCGATTAACTCTGCTCCTGAACTTCCTCGAATGCGAGTGGCAACAGATGTTGAGGTTATTCGGTTCGGCTGAATGGCGATCGCAGAATAACGAGGACTGCCAGAATTTGGGAAGGTCAAGCGAAAGGTGTAAAGATTGCGATCGCTCATCACCGTTAGCAAAGTTGTCGCTGTCGCAGGCAAGTTGGGAAACTTCAAACGCTGAATTCGACGTAGATGAATGACGCTTGCAGTGCATGAGTTTTGCCGATTCGCGTTTTGGCAGATGGCATCATCAAAATCGAGTGTGACCTGTGACGGATCATCGAGCCAAGCCTTGCGAATGGTTTCGCGAGTCGGACGAAAATCTAACGATACTCCATGACCTGCATGAAGCTCGATCGTGGTTAATGAGCTTTGCCGAGTTGTTGAAATAGCAGAATTAGTGCGATCGCTGCGTGTTTGCGCGTGAGCAGGTGACATTGTTCCTATGGCAAACATTGAAATGCCAACAGCTAAAAGTAAATGCTTCATATCGTGACGATAAATTTTGTGAGATGGTGATTAGTTCGGCAGTAGCATCGATTGATTCACAAACACTTGAACTGGGCTACCCGATGCAATAAAGAGAGAGTTGGGACGTTGCTCCATCTCTTTGATCGCTTGTTTATTGCGCTCTTCAATTGAGCCTAAAACGGCATCTGCTCCTCCTTCTAACCCCCCAGCCAGCGCATTTGGTTTAGGATTGCTTTCGGTAATGACCGTTGTACCGTTTCCGGTTTGAATTTGGCTATTAGAACGAGTAAACAACTGTGCCGATCGCCGCACTGCTCCTAGCAGAAATTGTCCTGCGTCCATTGCTGCAATTTCTTTACCTCGGTCTTCCAATTTTGCAATTAGTGGTTTGCCGTTCTCTCCACGTATCCGAATTGCACCAGTGGGTAAGATGAGTTCTTTTTGCAACCCGTTTTCATTCCACACAGCCGTTGTCGCTGAGAGTTGAACTTGACCAGCCCGCGAAAACTGATCGACTTGAGCTAGCAAATGCGCTCCACTGGGAATCGCTACTTGTCCTGTTGAGTCTTTAAGCGGCTGTGCGAGTACGATCGTAAACCGATCGGGGTTAGTCTTTCTAGTCGCTTCTGTGCTTCTAGAATTACTCAAAGTTACAGGAGTCGCTAAGATCCCTGGTGTACTCTCTCCTGCAATCAACGAGTGTTGCCGAACCTGTTCTTGTAGAATTGCTGCCTCAGCATCTTCTAAAATAGGATGCTCTGAGATTGGGTGTTGAGCTGTGACCTGAGATTCTGGTTGTGTTTCTATGATCGTTCTTCTTGGTGCTGTCTGTTCTTTTACTGGTTGGTCAGTTTGTTCAGTGTTGAGTTGATCGGATGTTCCTGCAATTTGATCCGTATCTATTGCCATTTCAGCATTTGCTTGTACGGCTGATGTCGGTGCGATTCGAGCAGTTGGAATCGATTGCAAGGAATCTTCAGAGTTTTCTTGAGCCACTTGTGATCTATCTTCGCTTAGGTTGCTATGAGAACTACTAGCATTCGACCATCTGCTATCAGATGAGTCTGAACGAGAAGAGCCATAGCTGCCTAATTGAGCAAGCTGTTGCCACTGCTGCATTGAATCATCAGGTTGATGGTCAGCTTTAGCCTGAATCGCTGGTTCTTTTGCTGCCATCGATCGCGCAACAGAAGGGTAGTTGCTCGTAGGCAAACTGACCGGAGCAGAAACTAATCTGGGTGGGCTGGCTTGGCTAACGATTCGAGGTGGCGCAGAGGCTATGGTGACGGGTTTGGGGGAATCAGTTGCATTGGCTGGCGGTTTAACCGGAATGCGAGGCAATTTCTCAGGCTTCCCGTTTTTTGCTAAACGATTCTGTAGGTTAGTTTGATCACCGATCGCTGCATTTGCCTTGAGCTTGCCATTTTCTTCCCGCAGTCTTGATAGTTCATCTGAAGGAGTTTCTGGCTGTGATACTGTTTCGCTCGTGGGTTGCGGTAAATTCTTCTGAGCTTGTTTGAATCGCCCGCCGCCTGCTAAAAATAGAGCAGCAAAGCCAAACACAGGGATGAGAAGCAATCCAATGAGGGCGAGTTTCGGAACAGGTTTCGTCCAAACAGGGCGGCTCGATCGTGCTAATTCAACCGGGAACTCCCCCTCATGTACTAATGGTTCTTCGACTGTGGGAGCTTGGGTAATTGCTTTCAAATCTTCAGTCGTAATCTTTTCGTGTGATTGTCCATTCATTTTGCTAAGTCCTCACGCTCTAGGGGGCGAATCTCTTGAATCTGTAAGCCGCTTTCCAACATCGAATACACCAAGCGCTGATAGTCAGTTGTGTTTTGTCCAAGCGGATTCTGTGGCGGTTCAACGGCTTTAACGTAAATCGTGCGATTAAACGGAATGGTTTGCCCTGCGGGATTTGCATCATCGAAAACAATGCGAGTTGCAATCATGTGAATCCGCCATTGTCCTTCTCCGGTTAATTCTGGGGCTGAGAAGTTCTGGGGAACGAGAACGGCGGCAACTTGTCCGCGAAACACGCCTTCAGGCACAATATCGGCTGCAAGTTTCTGTAAAAACGCATCTCGAAAATCAGGGGCTAAAAGAAAGGAAGCTTCCCAAGCACGGGTCGGAATCCGTCTGCGATCGCTACGCCGACTGGCTGAATCTGCCCCAACTTCTTTGCCTGCATCAATTTGTGCTTTGTTTTGTCCCGGTAGCTTGCCCCAAGTGAAGGTCATCGCTGCCCAGTTTGATACTGTACGCCGAATGACTTCGGGTTCACGGTATTGATAATCTGCGGAACGGGCTGTAAAAGCGTGTCCATCGACTTGCTGTACGAGCGTCGGTGGTTTTTGATTCGATAGCTTCGAGAATGAAACCGCTAACCAGAACGTAACGATCGCAAGAATGAAAACACTGATCGAGAGTCCTGCAAATGCCAGCGGCAGGATGTCTGTAGAATCCAGTTTAAATCGCTGACTTTTTCGCTTCAAATCAGAAATTTGCATAACTGTGTTGAATGAATGCGTGAATTATTTGATGGGCAGAGTTGAAGTACCGATCGCAATGATTCGAGAAACCCCACCAGAAACAGCGCGAAATACTGCCATGCCACCGCCACCCGCAAGAGCTAATGCTAAGACAGGCGATAAAACACCGATGAGTAAGAGAAATCCAATATCCGAGGAAGATTGAGCGTCAGCCGCAACAACTACGGTAGCAGCAAGTCCAACCACGACATTGTAGGAAAACTTAGCAAGTCCTAAGCTAAAGAAGCCGATTAACCATGCCCAAAGCGGACGACCTTGGAGCGGAATGACTGAGCCAGCTACAGCAATCGGTCCAATTAGTCCGGTTAATAGCATGGAGAGTTCAATCAAGTTCGCAAATGCCCATTGAAGTCCTTTGAGGACTTGTTGAGCAACCGCTTGACCTGCGGTAGCAATCAGTCCTTCTCGAATGAAATTGGTCAGTAAGCTTGGAGCCGTCAAAACTTTGCCTGCCGCATCTCGATTTTGATACTCTTGACTCAATCGTTCATCGATCGCGCGTAACCGTTCCCAAAGCCTTTGTACTCCGACCGTCATCCAGCCTTTTTGCTGATATTCCTGGGTCAATAGGGTTTCGGCTCGCTTACCCGCCTCGCGAAAGCAATCAATCTGTGCTTGTCCCTCTTTGGCTTCACATTCAGTGTACTGTTGCTGAATCAAAGCTTTTGCTTGTTGAGAAACAACGACATCATTGAGTGCTTCGAGCATTGAAACCTCACCGATTTGTACCTCTAGTACTTTTCGGGTTTGGTCATTGATGATGTTTCGGATTCCTAATGTCATTGATCCTAGCATAGCTCCGTTGTTAAAGAGCAATGCAAAAATAACAAATACCCAAATTACATCCGGTAGTGCTGGAAAGATGCCGCGTTCGATCGCATCTTTAACCCAACCAACAGCAAAAAATACGAAAGCACCGACAAGAATTGTGGCAGCAAAAGCATTAATGCCGTTGTACAGTCCATTCGCTCCATTGAAGATGTCTGTCCACCGAGCATCCCAGGCTCCTTGAACTTTCTCAACTTGGCTGATGCTATCTTCAATGATGGTCTTTGCTCCTGTCACTTGAGCCAAGGTGAACATAACTACCTCTTCGTCGAGTTGCTTTGAGTGCTGTACAGACCAGGAATGTAGAGTTCAGTGCGAGTTGCACCACCAATTTCTAACTGTCGTGCAACCCGCTCACGGCGATTCGATTCGTCGATGCCCTCGCTAGTGTTAGCGGCGAGTTGTGCGATCGCGCTATCAAGCTGCTGAATTTGCAACAATGCAGTGTGATTATCGGCAGTCAGTTGAGCTTGATTGATCACAATTCCTGCCAGTGCTGCATTGATCTCAGCATTGTTCTTCATGATATCTTGAGTCACTGTGAGAGATTTTGCTTGTTGAGCAAGCTTTTGGGTTTCCTGATATCCTTTCTGACTGGTTTCAACAATCTTTGAAATTCGATCGGCTTCTTTTTGAATCGTTGTTTTTCCTGTTTCTCCCAGCATCAACGCCGACATCGATCTCGCTAATTCTTGATCGTAGAGGTTCGCTAAATCTCGTTGACGCACAACTGGATTTGTGGTCAGCACACCAGGATTAATCTCTGTTTGCGTTGTCCGAACTTTGTAGGGATCGGGTGACTTAGAGCCGGTTGCTGATTCTAGCTCGTTCCATGCACCACCCATTGCAACTTTCATCATGGTTTCAAAGATGGGATCAAGCTCGTTGAATTGCTGCTGAATTCGAGCTAGAGGATTGAGATAGTTATTCAGTACCCACTGCTGCACTTCGTCGCCAATGCCTCCCGGCATGAAAGAAGCGGTAGCTACACCAGCGACCAGTAACGGAATGACTGTCCCTGTTCCAATGATGAATCGTCCAATAATTCGCGATTTTTTCATTTTCAATTTCCCTCCTATTACATCAATGTCATCGCTTTGTGTCCGTTGCTGATGTAGGTCAAATCATCGGTTGTAGTAGAAGTTGATGTGTCTTCTACCTGCCACTCCGAAGCGATTTTTTCGGAATTTGGCATGATCGTATCCATTGACCGACCTGCTCGAACCGCTTCGGCATAGAGTTTGGAGAAAGCGGAGTACCCATGAAACTTATTGTCATATTGAGCCAATACTCGATGCCTTGCCCGTTGTTCCTTTTGGTTGTTGGCGACTGCTGCTAATAACTCAAACGAGGGATGATGGCTACACTCGGTTAATCGAGCATCAGCATCTACAAGCCAGTGAGAGCATAGCCGTGCAGGGTCGGTTCGGAAAGATTCATCCGTGTTTCGCATTAATACATTGGGGTCATAGCCGAAAAAGCGTTGATACGAAGCAAGGGAGTTTGGCTGAATTGCGCCAACAATGCGAGTGTTAAGGTTTTGAAGAATTTGAGATCCAGCAACCGAATTCGCGATCGTATCTGGATCTTGTCCACTGATAATTGGACGAATCCCTGATTTCGCACCGTTGGCGCAAACCTGTCCAATAATTTGAGCAATGCCGTTGTATTTGAACAGAATTGGACTTTCATCAATTGCTAGGATACTATCTGTCACCTCCAACGCTTTTCTAAATGCCATTGATTGAGCCGATAGCGCTAACACTGCGGCTTCAATGTTGTCACCGACATTCCGCAGTGCAAACACAATGAATTTGGCATCGGTGCGAATCGTACTGGGCTGAGAGATCGCTTTCCCGACGCGACTGGTAAGCCAGCCTTTTAACTCTAGTAGAATGGTGGCGATCGCTTCAGAAACCATTTCAGACTCAATCTCTAGATCTAGATGCGTTACTAATCTGATAAAGTCAACGAGCGTTGGCATTTCAAGCCAAGCTTCGCTGCCAAATCCTCCTTCAAAGGCGGCACCGTATCGAGCTTGAATTTGCCCATCATTGAAGAAAGCCGCGATCGCTTGCCATAGAACGGTATGGACTCGCTTACCCAGTTGCCCCTCTGTCTCTGTTCCCATCACCATGATGTTGAGTGCTTTAACCAAGAACTCCTTGTAGTCATCGAGCCGTTCAGCCTGTTGCTTTTCGGGAAGATGACGAATATCTGGAATCTGAAATAAGTTGTTTGCCTCAGACCCGATATCAAAGTAAGCACCCTGGTCTCCGAAGAATCTCACCAAATCGGTGTAAGTGGTTGTTCCATCGGCTTTAGGATAGTCAAGCGAAATGACGTGCATTCCGTTAGCAATGCCGCAGGTAAAAATGTCAGACATTAAAACCGACTTACCACTGCGGGTTTCCCCCATGATGAAGATGCCTCGATGCTTAGTGATGAAGTCGATTAGAAGTGGCGCATTCCCTTCACGAGTAATGAACTCTATTCCGCGTGAATCGACAGGTCTAGTGCAGGCAAGGGGCATTAATCCAGGGGCTTCGTTCGTGAGATACAGTTGCTTACGATCGTCACCTAACAACCAATCATCCACAATTGGAAGGGAGCGTAACCATAACGACCAAGCAACCTCAGTTTCTCGGATGAAATCGCCCTGCGGAAAGGCATGCGTTAGCTTCTGGCAAGCTTCAGACAATGTATGTGGATCATTTCGGTAGATCAGTGCCATGACGGAAACCCAAATTGGCATTGCACCTTCATAAATTTTCTCCTGAGCTTCCACCCCCTTTTTCATTCGCATCTGTGAAAGAACATCAACGTTTTTAAGTTCAGCGGCTCGATGAGTGGCGGTGTAGTTCTGTTTTGTGAGCCGTTGCAAAGTGATTCGAGTCATCGTGCGATCTGCAGCCGCCAACTCACAGACAAATTCGCAGTCTGGAAACTGTGAAAACACTTTCCAAAGGTAGTAAAGCTGGTGTTCGGGTGAAGCAAAGCCAGGGGGTTTTGACTCTAGCGCGATCGCGCCCACATATTTGCCTTTCACCCATGCCCACTCTCGATCTGCCTTGGGATGGCTGGGTCTACCATTCTCCCCACGAATTAGCACACTCAGCGCGTGATAGGGTTCTCGAATCTCTTCTTGCAAACGAACGGTTCCCGCAGTTTCTTGAAGAATCAAGCATTGAGGCAAAGGCAATGCTTGTCGAGTATTGAAGTCACTCCAGATATAGTTCCAAAGACTCCAAGCGGTCATCGGGACTCCATGCAATCCCATACGGGTATTGATTTGCTGCTCCCAATACAAATAGCCATCGGTGAAAGCTTGAGTTAAAAGCTCCAAATAATGTGCCTTCTCCTTCGACTCCTTCATGCCCTTGAGCGTTTCGTATTGATTGACAAGCCATGCCAAGAGCTTTTCGGTACGATCTTTACTGGTTCCTCGTCCTGGCTCGATCGTGTAAGTGGCAAATAGATAGATTTGCTTCGGTTGTCGTTCACCTCGCAAGGTTAGCTCTCGTGTTGATCTTTGCTGTGCAAGTAGCAGGAACTGGGTTTCTAAACTTTCAGTCGAGTTGATCAGTTGCTCTAGCTCTTGTTGGCGATCGATATCATTGGCAAACGATCGCAGATGAATGCGGAGTCGATCGCCTGGACGTAGCCCCTTCAATCCTTCTTCCAGTCGAGCCAGAACGCTCTCTGCTTGACCATTGGCAAGTAGAGTATGAATTCCTTCAACTTGGAAACCGAATATGAATGAATATTTGCGCCCTTTTTTAAGCAAATATGCGCCGACGTTTCGACCTCGCAGTTCTAGACTACAGATGAATTCGAGATGGGATTCATTTTCAAAAGGCTTGAAATGATAGTGCTTAGTGCTGACCCGTTTCTTCGTCATGTTCTTGCTCTAAACAACTGGTGTAGTGAACATAGCCTCGATTCCAGTCGGGGGGTGAGACAAACTTATTCGTAAATCTCCAGGTTCTTTCGCCAACCACAAGCCACCAGGTACTCAACCCCCAGGTGCTGACCAGCAGAAACCATAGAAATCCAAGTGAAAGCACAACCCGAACCAGAAAATAAGAAACAACTAAGACCACCAGCGAAGGTGCTAACAATGCTGCTGGAATGGGACCTAGACTCGGTTGCTTTCCTAAGCTCTGATTAACGGAGCGAAAGTGCTGATTACCTTCAGTCATAACGCTTTACCCCCTTGCCGCTGTACCACCGCCGAAGAACATGGCGCTGAGTCCTTCTACAACCACAACGGCAGCGACGACAATAAAGGCGTTTTGCATTAAAGGTTGCCACTGTTCACCCCGTTGTGCTTGGTAAACAGCAAATAGGACAAAGCCAACCGCCGTCACCCAAACCACAATTCTGAGTAAGCCGAATAGAAACGTGATAATACCGCTATCGATATACTGTCCAAAGATGGTGTTAGCTTGCTGTTCAGCAGAATTGAACAGTTGAGCCGATGCCGGATCAGAGCTAAGCGTAATACCTGCAAAGCACAAGGCAGCAGCGATCGCGCCTAGCATTCTCCAGCCTCCACAGCGACGGAACCAAGGCTGCGAGGTGAGAAGTGGAACCCATTCGACAAATCGAACGACTAAAGCCGCTAGAGCAACCATGAACCAAATAGAAACTGGGAAGTGAGTGATGATGAGCAAAGTGGTTAAACCCAAACAGGTGACGAACGGAATGAATGGGCTGAATCGGTTTTTTCGGCTCAAATGAAGTGGTTCCTGCGGATTTGCGCTGTACAACAATCGAGCCAAGTGAGACTGGAACGAGGGGAATGCCATCGTTTTGACTCCTGATATGAAAGAAACACTAAAGCTTTGTCGCGAAGTTACCAAACAAGACTTCGTGCATGAGAGTGAAGATGAATTTGGTGTGCTGCCCTGATCGAATTTGCAAGTCTTCTGAAATTCGAGACAAAAGTATCTTAAGCGGATCGTTCAAGCTCTCGACAAAGTTTAAAAGTTGAAATGGTACAGGGCTACTGTGTTTATTGAGAAAGGGTTGACGAACATTAGGTGGGGAGATTACGGATCAGGGAATTTATATTCTTCTTCGGCTTGAATTCGTCTATGTGAATGAGAATTTGCAGTGCACGAGAACCAAAATCGAGAGATAAAAGCCCGATATCGTAAGCTTTCTAACTCCTTGACTATAAATTCTTACGATCACGCAAAGCGATGGATAGCTCGTATGCTACTGAATTTAATCTCTATATAGCTAAGTGATTCTCTTCTACGTAGTTGTGATTGATGAAACCAATCACTAAGGAGCTATATTTCTGAATCAGTGAATTTCTTAAGATTATTTTTATATTGAAATTCGCCGTTCTTTTTAGTATTTCTGTCTCTCAAAAAGGGGAGCTTTTGAGAATCAATATTTCAATCGCTTTCTAGTTCCTAGAGTTTTGAAGGTGGGTTTCACAACTACTATCAAAATGATAATTCTAGTTTTCCGGTTAGCGATTTTAATTACGGAAGAATGTTAAAGAAGATTACAAATCATGGTGCATGTTGATTGGCTACAGACGAATATCGCCTGATGACCAAACGCTAGACCCGCAAACTGACACTCTGAATCAGGCAGGGTGCGATCTCATTTTCACGGACATCACCACTGAGCCAGGAGCAAAACAGCCCCGACTCGAGGAAGCGATCGCTTATGCCCGTCCCGGTGATGTCCTCGTCGTGTGGCGATTGGATCGAGTTGGCAAGCCGCTCAAGCAGCTATTCGAGTGGATGATTGAATTGCACGATCTCGGGATCACGTTCAGAAGCTTGGAAGAGAATTTAGACACGCAGCGCTACGATGCGGCAGAAATGCTGCGGATACTGCGAGTGTTAGTCAACTCCGAGCAGCAGGTCGTGACCGAGAAGACGCAAATTGGTCTAAAGCGTGCGAGAGCCAAAGGGAAAAAAGGAGGACGCAAGCGCTCCCTCACGCCGCAACAAATTCGGATTGGTCAGACGTTGGCAGCCGATCCCACACAAACCGTTGAAGATGTGTGCCGAACCTTGAAAATCTCGCAGTCAACGTACTACCGCTACATTCATCCAGAACGGCAACAGGAATAACTATTTTCAGCTTGATTCTTAATCAGACTCGGCTTGAGGAAGATCTAAAACGATCGTGGCTTGTCGATCAATTAAGGCTTGCAGCATCGAGAGTTGTTGTTCGAGTTCAACGATCCAGTTTCGTCGCTGGATTCTCGCCAGCCAATCGCGATATTTTTCACTGCCAATCTTCCCCAAGCCTTGATGCTTTACTTCCGGGTTGGTGCTAGTGAGTTTGTAATATTCATAGATTTTGCCGCCTTTGTTCTGAAAGTTGGGGCTGATCCAGACATTTGCGGGAGCGACAGCGCCGGAGTTTCTGATTTGGGTCATGAGAGCCAGCAGGCGTTCCCGTTCGGCAAGTAGATGTTCACTCACTGTTTCTTGTCGGTCTGAGCTTACACAGACAAGAATACAAGCGAGATTTCTTGTCGATCGAACTGTTCACCGACAAGAAGCAAGTAATTTATGCTGATGCTCAAGCGGGACAAAATGTTTTGGGCTTGCGCTCATCTTGGCTTTTTGTCGATCACCGAACGAAGCGACAAGAGAGTGCAGGACCAATCTTCTGGCTCACTTTCTGGTAGTGCTATTTCATCAAGGATGAAGAGTAATGGCACTACCCTCACGACTCACTCATCTCAGTGACCTCTGCGTGTTCCTGCAACCGCTGACTCAAGAGTGTATACCGCCGTTGATCACGACATTGAGTGACCGCATAACGCAGTGCTTGCGATTGTCCCACCAAAATCGCCAGTTGTCTCGCGCGAGTCAGCGTCGTATAAAGCCACGGACGACTCAGCATCACCGCGTTTTGCATGAACAGAGGCACGATCGTCACTGGGAATTCAGAGCCTTGTGCCTTGTGTCCAGTAATACTGTATGCCAATGTCATCTGGTCCCATTCGCTACGGTGATAGTCCACCCAATGGTCCTCGAACTGAACACCTAACACCTGTGCTTCAGCATCATAGGTTTCAATCACCCCTAATTCGCCGTTCATCACTTCGCGCTCATAGTCATTCTCAAGCTGAATGACACGATCACCCACTCTAAACTTCAGTTCCTCAGACTGCACTTCTAGCATTTGACACTTTGACGGATTCAAGAGGTCTTGCATCATCGTGTTGATCGCTTTTGTGCCAATTTCGCCTTTGATCATCGGACAGAGAATCTGCACATCGTTAAACGCATCCCACCCGAGTTGAGGAAGCGTTGCACAAATCAGCTGACGAATACAATCGATGCCATGCTGCGGAGAGTGGGACGGCACCCAAATGCAGTCCGATTGTATCGATGCGGAAAGGCGCTCCATCTCCAAAAGTTCACCTCGGTTGATGGCATGCGCCTGACGAATAATTGCAGAACTTTGAGCTTGTCGCCACACTTGAGTTAACCGCACCACCGGCACTTGTTCTGACGCAATCAACTCTCGAAGGACTGCTCCGGGTCCCACACTGGGGAGTTGATCGACATCGCCAACGATGAGGAGCTGAGACTGAATGGAAACAGCTTTAATTAGTGCGTGAGCTAAAAACAAATCTGCCATCGAAAACTCATCGACGACAACACAGTCTGCAGGAATGGGTCGCGTTTCATCCCGCCCAAAGTAGCCGCTTCTTGGTTCGTATTCAAGCACTCGGTGCAGCGTGGAAGCTTCTCGCCCACTCAACTCCGACAGTCTTCGTGCAGCTCGTCCGGTCGGAGACGCTAGAGCAACTCGCTTTCCCATCGCTTCCCACAGTTCGACGATCGCACGAACTGTGTGAGATTTGCCCACGCCTGGACCTCCAGTGAGAATCACCACTCGCTCTGATGCTGCCAGTATCACCGCTTCGCGTTGTTCGATCGATAATGGCAGATCTGAAGCTTCACAATACTGCTCCATCCACGTTTGTACAAAGTCGCCGTCCACGCTCGTAGAGTGATCCAGCCGCAGTTTGAGCCGGGACGCAATCACCGTTTCTGCCCGGTAGAAAGCAGGTAGATAATAGCCCAACCGCCCTGGATACTTGCGGCTTTCTTCAACTCGTAATTCCTCAGCCGCAACGAGCCATCCAAGCTGCTGTTCGATTAAATCTGGCTGTGGGCGATAGTCGGGACGGGCAAGGAGCCGCACCGCTCGTTCGACAATCGCGGCATGCGGCAAAAAACAATGTCCTTCGCGTCCGGCTTCTCGCAATCCGTGCAGAATCGCGCTGCGGTAGCGATACTCAGAGTCAGGGGCAATGCCTAATTGAGTGGCAATGCCATCCGCCGAGTGAAACCCGATGCCGCGAATCTCGGCAGCAAGCTGAAACGGATTGTTGGAAACAATCGAGATCGCGTCTTCGCCATAGTGCTTCAGCACTCGAATTGCTTGACTTTTCCCAATGCCGTAAGTTTGCAGAAACATCATGACGGTATGAATCTGCCGCTGTCCCATCCAGGCAGAGCGAATCTGCGACAGTTTCGCTTGAGCAATCCCTTTCACTTCGATCAGTCGCCCAATTTCTGTATCGAGAATCGTAAGTGTGTCGAGTCCGAAGCGCTCCACAATCCGTTTCGCCATCGCAGGACCAATGCCGCGAATCATGCCGCTACCTAAGTAGACCTCGATGCCTGCGATCGTATTGGGAATGTCTTCGCGATATTGCTCCACTTGAAACTGAGAACCATACCGGGGATGAGTCCGCCAAGTGCCCTTGAGAATGAGCGATTGTCCCTGGTTGAGTGCAGCAAAGTTACCCACGATCGTCACCGTTTCCTCAGCTGTTGTTTGAAATCGCGCTACCGTAAATCCAGTTTCGGCGGATGTAAAGACGATTGTCTCAATGCTACCAACGAGTTCTTTAGTATCCATGCTCAAGCGCAAGCAACCTGTAGCCGATCTTGCCACATTTGACAGCGTCTAGGGCAAACCGTTTTCACATAGAACTGGTTTTAAAGCAAAGGGACGAGCGATCGCGCTTATGTCAATCGTAGTCGCGGCAATAAGAATCAATAAGGCTGTCTTAACCGAAGCGTAAACAGAGTGATGCAGAAGTTGATGCGATATGCACAAGAATTAGGAAGACGCTTGCTAACAATCAAGCGTCTTGCCTCTGAAGGTGACAATTGTAGTGCTTCTTTGGCTGCCACTCTTGATCCACAAAACTCAACAATCAATCGCTCTCGTTCTCTATCTGTTGCAAGTTCGTGAGTAACTGAACGGCTTCGCTATACGTTACTTGTGCTGTCGTTTTTTGCAAGTGGTGCATCACGAACCATTTGTACTGAGGCAATGACCAGCCAAGGCGGACGGTTTCGCGGAAGATCGATCGCATGATTGCTTCTTGTTCAAGAGTGTATTCAGGAGTGCGATCAGGATAAAAAGCAGGCGGTTGACCTGAAGCAGACCGCTGAAATAACTGTGCCGGAAACTTTATTACCATCTCTGATAGTTGAATCGGAGCAGCATTCCAGTAGTCATTGGGACGAAGATACCAATCGGCTTCACTTAGATCAAATGCTGGAGGTGGTGAGGTGTAAAAGATCGCCTGCTGTCCCTGTTGTTCAGGCGGAATGTATTCGACAGCGGCAGCACGGTCAAGCCAGTATTTCTCGTCCTGAGTGAGCGATCGCGGCTTGAATCCAGTCGGCAATTTGAGATCGAGTAATCCTGCCTGCCAAAGCTGGCTGCGAGTTTCAAGATCAAGCTGCGGCATTCCTTCCCAAGTTTGACGATTTCTTGCTTGATTCGTTGTCCGATTGGCGGTGGATTTGACACCGAACCCTTTCGCATCAGCCATGTCGAGTTAGAGAATGAGTGTTGCCTCAATTGTCGCACCTCTTACTTCAATTGAAAGTTTTCTTATGTAAGTCAGATCGATTCTTATGTACGAAAGATGAGTTTCAATGGTAAATTTGTACATAAGAAATAAGCACTTTACATAAGAATTTTCTCGAGCGCGTTGAGCTTTATCAGCAGCAGCCTCACGCCATAATCCCCGATTTGGCGTGAGAAGATTGCGTGTGAGTTGAGGAGTGCTGTTCGACCGATGCCGAGTGCAATGAGGCAAGGGAAATCAGCAACGACGAAACGAACTATCTCTCAGGCAATGAACGAATAAACTCCCGTAGGACATCCGTGATGGATCTCCCTGTTTTCTGGCAGTAAGAATCGAGCTTGTCTTTCTCACTTTTTGGTAGTCGAAACTGAATTGTTTCTTTACTGGTCATGATTGCAGCGTATGGATATATGCACTACAATAGTATCACAGCAATTATTTCTCCAATGCGAACCGCTCATCAGTACCGATTGCGATTGACGAAACAACAGCAAGCCACGATTGACCAATGGCTTGAACTCGCGCGTCGTCAATATAACTATCGGTTGGCAGAGCGGTTCAACTGGTATGAACAAAATCGCTGCGATGTGAATGCGTGTCCACTCATCTGCCATCTGCCAGAGTTGAAAGATAGCCCCAATTTCTATTCTCAGAAGCGAGATTTAGTCAACTCGAAAAAACTGTTTCCTGAATATAAAGAGATTCCCTCTCATACGCTGCAAGACGTGATTGCGCGGGTAGAAAAGACGTTCGACCGATGGCTAAAAGGGGATTGCAACGGCAAGAAATCAGGAAAGCCAAGATTTAAGGGAGTAGGGCGATTTCGTTCGATTGTATTTCCAGATCCGGTTAAGTCAGAACATATCGAGTCACGATTCATCCAGCTTCCCAAGCTTGGCAAGTTAAAGATGATTTTGCACCGTCCAATACCCGATGGCTTTAAGGTCAAAACGGCTGCAATCATCAAGAAAGTGGACGGCTATTACATCACGCTGTCGCTTCAAGATTCATCTGTCCCCGTTCTCACGTCGGATGCCCCAGCACTGGAAAATACTATCGGGATTGATGTCGGTCTGAAGTCGTTTCTGGTGGATGATTTGGGAGATAAAGTCCAAATTCCTCAACACTACCGAAAAGCAGAGAAGCGTCTGAAGCGGTTGCAGCGTTCATTGTCTCGTACAAAGAAAGGCTCTAATCGTCGCAAGAAAGCGATTAAACGAGTTGGTAAGGCTCATCTGAAAGTTGCGAATCAGCGCAAAGATTTCCACTATAAAACCGCTAAAAAGCTTTTATCTCAAGGAAAGCATGCTGCACATGAAAAGCTGAATATCAAAGGTCTAGCCAAATCTCGATTGGCGAAATCAGTAAACGATGCTGGATGGGGTCAATTCCTGCAAATTCTCTCAATCAAGGCTGAAAGAGCCGGATTGCTTGCAATTGCGGTGAATCCAAATGGCACAAGTCAAGGCTGCTCAAATTGCGGTCACAAGGTCAAAAAAGAACTGTCCGACCGATGGCATTCGTGCTCGTCTTGCGGTTGTGAACTTGACCGCGACCACAATGCAGCAATAAACATCAAACACAGAGCGGTAGGGCATTCCGTTCTTAAAGCTCATTTAACGTCCGAAGCAATAGCTGGAGTCAATGAGAAGCCTACGCTGTACTGTACTCAGTCAGCGTAGGAGCATGTCACATTAAGTAATCAGAATCTCCACTAAATCTGTCTAAATCGCTTGCCGACATACCGACTCTTCAGCTTGCCATTCTCGCGCCAGTAAGCATACCAATACGGTCCATGTAACTCTCCATCGATTCCTGCACACTTACATCCTGCTTTCCCACACCGAACTAGCTCCAACTGATACAGTCGCGCGGCTCCGCCGATACCGTTAGGATCGTCGCTCCGCTGTGTTTCAATCACTTCGCGTCCTTTTGCAGTAACCGCTTCTGAATGCACTGATTGTTGCTCAAGCGATCGTACAATGTCACCTAATTCGGCATAAAGCTGTTTTGCCTGCGCCAGAGTGAGATGTCCGAATGCAGTCCGAAGTTTATCGACGTCAGGGCGCTTAGCCATCACTTTTGAACAAGGAGAGTAAATTGTCAACGCAACAAAAAGACATTTCGGTTGTAATTGAGCAGTCGATCAGCACAGAAGCCAACCCGTAGGAAAATTGGGACAGCGTGAGCATTTAGTTCTCCTAATTGCGATTCATCTCAGTGGAAGCGGTGTGACTGAGCCAATTGAGCCACTGTCGCAGTTCTAAATCACTCAGCATCGTGAGACAGGTTTCGCTGAAGTGCTGCCAGAGCATCCAATCGATTTGCTCAACCGACCAGCCTAATCGGGCAGTTTGCAATTCGATCTCGGCAAATAACAATGAGCGCTCCGATTGACTAACAAATGGGGAGAATTGCACTTGAGGCGCTCGCAGTTCATCCACTCGTTTCCATGCCATCGCTTCGGCAATCAGAATGGGATCACCAGAGTTAAGATATCGCTGCATTTGCTCAGCTCCTGTCTGACTCGACAAACTGGATTGAAGCTGATGCTCGATCGCGAGTTGAATTGCTTCTTCACACGCTTCTTGCTGTGCTTGAGCTTCAAGTGAATCCTCAATGTTGTTACTTACCGGGTTAGGGCAAGAACCTTGATTAACAGAAGAATTACCGCCTGTAGTCGCACAAACCTGAAGTTCAGAATCGCTAGAATCATTGCTAGAAACAGAATTACCGCCTTCGCCCTGTAATAAGCTTGTAATATTCTGAGAGCTTTTCTCTGGCTCTAATTGCTGTAGATTACCTAGAGAATCGCTCATGAGAAATTGAGGATGCCAAAGATCTCGATGACGATACAACGATCCTCCCCCGATTCGATATTGAAGTAATGCTTTGAATCTTTGTGTTGATTGACTGGGAAGAATTCCTTTTTCTAAGAGATCAGAGATCGCACTTCTAATCCGATCTCGTGCTGATTCTGATTGTTGTTGGTTCCAAGACGGAGCTTGATCGATTGCGCTTTCTAATTCTTCAGACTTTGCCTTAAACTTTCCTTTCTGATCCCCGTAATGAAAATAGTGACTTGATTGAATGCACCTTGCCCATTCTTCGGCTCGATATTCAATTTCATGCTGGTGACGGCAAAACTCCTCATATCCCGGCAGTGACTTCGCGGTTTCAACAATCTCTTCAACTAGAGCACTTCCGACTAACGGTTGACCACCGGAGAGAACGTGATGAAAAATGTACGCTCTCATCGTAATGCGCCCCAACAAGCGATTGGTTTGACCACAGCCAGTCCAACCGAGTTCGATTTCTGCATTCAGATCATTGATAAACTTCTCCGCTTTACCAGAGACTCGAAACAATCGTCGTTTTGCTTGCTTGAGAATTCGCTTGAGCAGTTGAGTGTCAAGTGAATTCCGGCGTTGAGCAAAGTGCCAATATTCAACAAAAGTCTGCTGTGTGCTCCAAATGGGCTGAAATTCCGCGTTCAACAAATACGACCCGACTTGCAGCGGCAGGCGGTGAGCATTGAACAGGCTTGGTGTTCCGTTCGCAACATAAGGCTTAGGGTTCGGAAAGGTTTCGAGCTGTCCGGGAACGATCTTGAAGCCAGAGTTTTCGAGCAGAGTCGCGACGGCAATCGCTAATTGCCAACTACTGTGAGCTTGCGGAAATGGAAAATAGAGATGTAATCCTCCGCTGTAGCTAGATGTGCAGACGATGGATTCGACTAACCCAAGCGGTTCTAATGCAGCAGCGATTCGACCAATTGCGAACGGGTCACGTTTCGGATGGTATGGGCTGCCAGCATCGATATCAATCAGACAGTACTGTGTTTCTGCACCGAAGCGAACACCATAGAGATATCCGCCCTGACGAATGAGACGATCTCCTAAAGGATGGCGAGACTCAGTTTGCCAGTTGACTTCTGCGCCAACACAAGGAAGTTCTGCCCAAATATAATCGTAACGATGTGGAAAAAGCGCGAGAAACTCATCAGTCCACTCACGCACGCTTTCAAGCGCGAAATGTTTTGTTGCCATAGCCCAGTAGTGAGTGAGTGTGAAGTCACCAAAAGCGATGTACTAAACACACTCGGTCGAAGATACTAGAATCCGATCTGTATAACACGAGCAGAATTCGGCTTTCGGCTTGTCAACAGTCTCGATCGCGCAACCCTTCTTAGTTTGTCAACATTGGCTGCAATCCTAACCCACCGTTGAGTTTGGGAAATGGTAGGTCAATCGATCCTAGAATCTACATTTGCGATCGCTAAAAATTACGTCTTATGATCCTAGAGCAGCGAAATATGGCTTATTACAAGTTCGTCATTGAATTCTAGAACTTCTGTCAACATTGGCAACAACTTGCAGTAGATGTAGCTTCAGTACGTTGGTCAAATGATTCTAGAATTTCAGTCAACACTGTCAACACTGTGAAAAATGCTCATAGTCAAGCACGCCATTAATTTTTTCAACAAATCGTCATTTGGCTGCATATTCTAATCGTTCTGCGCTTTGGTCAAGCGATTCTAGAACTTGAGTCAACATTGTCAACAAAACTGAAATTGCTAAGTTTTATGAAGAATTTGTTCAACAAGTGACTGGTTATAGCGCGAGCGTGTTGACAGTAATTGGCTTCACTCAAGGTAAATCAAGGTTTAAGGCAAAATAATCTTCACCCTCAGGTCATCGCATTCTAGAAAGTTAGTCATGTGATTCTAGAAATGTTGTCAACGGCAACTCTAACGCCTCAGTTGAGTAAAGCATTGTCCTGCCTTTAGCTCAGAATTTGTAGACTGACAGGACCGTTGTTGACAAGATGGTTTTGTTGACAGCGCGAATGTCATAATCCTGTGCTGTGGTCTCTACAGGTATACTGATTCGAGTTCTCAAATGCTATTGGCAAATCGAATCATGCTGGTGAGCGCAGTGAAGCAAAGAAACACTAAATCGTCTCAATCTAAGTCAGCAAGACCGGACAAGGACGGTTCTGCTTTGCAATCTGTGTCAGAACAAGAGCTTCATAAAGACATTCCGCAGGGTTCCGTCTCAGGAGAAATAGAGGATGTAACAAATGATGCTCATAGCATGATTTCATCTGAGCGAGTGCATCAGTATGCGGAAAAATTGCGTTCTGGTAAGTCCTTCTTAAACCTGATTTTGGTTCACGTTGCAACGGGGATTAATCAGTACCGATTGCGACAACTTCGGTCGCAAGTAAAAGGCGACTCAGAACTTATCAATCTCTACAATGAAACCGAAAAAATTGGCGCATTGCAAAAGCAATCCATTACTCGGTTGGAGAAGCTATTCAAATCTGTTTTGAAGCAAGCCTCGTTTTGGGAGCAAACAGCGCATTGGATTACGGTTCGACTTGAGCAATGGGCAGTAGAGTCACGAATGCCAGTGGACTGCTCGATTCCGGGCGTTTTATCTGTAGAAGCTGATTCAGCACTACCGGAAGAAGAGGCTTGGCGTGAATCAGTCGTGATTAGTGCCTGTGCCTTTTATACTGCTAGCGAATGGCTTAGACATTTAGATTGGTCGTCGTTCTCGATCGAAGACCTTGAGAAACTATTGGGAATTCGATCTCCTGACACTTCAATAACTGATCCCACACTCTTCAAGAACCATGAAATTGAACGAGTTGCCACAGGTTACCCCATTTTGACTGGCGCACAAGCACTGATTAATAATCAATGGGAAGACGGGGAATATCCATACTGGAAGAAACTGGTCGGTGAAGGGTTCATTCAGCACAACATCGTGCGTCAAAGTCCATCGAACCAACAGATAGAATTAGTGCCAGGCAAAGCAGCCTGGGAAATTATTCAGCAGTTTGGACCAGAAGCAGCCTATGTCCTTCTCATTTTCTCTTCCTATGCGACTGACTCAGAGAAACCCTGGGAGCAGCAAATTCGATTAAAAGGAACAGACTTGATCCGTTTGTTTGGATGGGACAAGCGAACAGACATCACACTAGGGCAAAAGCTAAAAAAAATTGGCAACTTGGTAGAGTTGGTTTGTAGCTTATCGGTGTTGATTAACAACATCAATGTTGGAGCGAATCGATATAACGTAGCTAGGGGCGCGATGTGGCTGCTTGAAGAATTGGAATATTCAGGGCAACTTGCACTTACCGTCGATGCCAAGAATCCTAGCGCTCTGAGCTACGAAGCGGGCGATCCAGATGAGCTGTATATTAAAGTTCGCCCTGGCAGTTGGACGGAGAAGTTTCTGAACTCTAGGGATTTGAGTGGAAAGAATGCCCTTTGCCAGTATGGGTATTTGGCGAAGAGTACACTACAAATCAATCCATATCGTCAACGGCTAGCGTCTAAGCTGGCAATCTTTCTAACAATCATGAGCCGGATTCGGCAAGATGGACGGTACGAAGTTGGAACACTGTTGGAGCGCTTAGAACCAAAAGAGTTGATGACAGTCGTTCAGCAGAGTAAACAGCGCCGGAGTGCATTGATTGCACAATGGGACAACGCGCTTCTAACGCTACACGAATTAGGCTGGCAGATTGAATTTGACAATGAGACTTACCCTGAGTGTATTCGCCCAGAATGGAGTTTGACAGATGAGTCTGAGCCGACGCGAACTCGCCCTCGGAATTGGTTAACGCTTTGGCTCAAAGCGATCGTGATTATTAAGCCTACCGTTCTGATTCAGGAGAAGTTAGGCTCAGTTCGAGCGTCCAATTCTCAACGCACTGCGGACTTGCCAACTGCTTCAGACAATCTATTAGAACGAATTCCAGAGCTTACAGGTGCGGAACTTGCGATCGCACTAGATGCAAAAGGATGGTCTAAAGCAAAATTGGCAAAAGAGTTGGGAGTCGATCGCTCTCTGATTACCCGCTGGATTAAAGGTGAGCGCGTTATCCAGCCAAAACATCAAACACAAATTCGAGTTCTGCTGGAATTATGAGCTTTTCAAAGAAATCTACTGATTTCTTTTTAGGGTGCATTAGCTTCTTGAACTCTCAATATATCCAGAGTTATGCACCCTAAATCGTTCGAGCAAATTTGTTTTTTAGGGGACATTCTCCTTGCTGGAGCAACAATTTCACTCTTAATCGCACCCTAAATTAAAACTTTAATATGTCTCGAAAAAGGCGCAAACAGGATAACCCTACCGTAGAAAGCATCCTTCAAGACTGCTACTCACTTGGCTTGTAAGAAATGAAGTACTTGCGCGAGGCATAGACGTATTGATCACTGAAGAAGCGCAACGCTTGACAGCAGAGCCTGATGAGTGGGACGTGAAGCGAGAAGAGAAAGTCCTAAAAACGGGGGCACGCGGCTCTAGAGGAAGTATTGAATTGAAAATGATCAACAATTGTGGTCCTTATGCTTATTTGCGGTTTCGGTCAGGGGATACCCATCATTCCTTCTATTTAGGAAAAGTAAAGGCTAGATGAAAGCTTGCGATCGATTTAGGGTGCATATAATTCACTATTGACGTAATTTACGGCGCAATGCACCCTAAAAGCAAATGAATACATCTCCTTACGATCGCTGTCGTTAAATGATCTCTAAGAGGCTGCAATCGAAAGAAAAAACAAGAATCACAGCGCTTTAGCTAATTCGGCGGGAAGCCCCGCGCTCTCCCGAAGGGGAGCGTCGGGATGAGAGCCAGGGCGTTGACGAGTTGATGCTTTGAACAATGTGCAGCGTAGCTGTACGAGGACTTGGCATCGATGAGGAACCGCCAATCTCCCAAAAACGAAGCGAACACAGGTACTCAAACTACATTAGAGTGATTATCAATCCACTCTAATTATTCATGCTGAAAGCGGTCAAAGTCCGAATCTATCCAACTGATGCCCAGCAAGTTCATCTTGCTCAGGCGTTCGGGTGTTGCAGATGGGTTTGGAATCAGTCACTTGCCATCATGTCTCAAACGTACAAACAGACAGGACGTGGTGTTTCAGCAATGGATATGAAGAAGCTGCTTCCCGTTTGGAAGAAAGAGTATGAGTGGCTTTCTGAGTGCTATTCCCAATGTTTGCAGCAATCTGTTTTGAACTTGGGGACGGCGTTCGGCAACTTCTTTGATGGTCGGACAGGTTATCCCACCTTTAAAAATCGGTATGGTCGGCAGTCGATTCAGTATCCAGCAAATGTCAAAATTCTGGGCGAGTCTGAGATTAAATTCCCTGGCAAGCTTGGAACGATGAAAGCAAAGATTCATCGGGATTGTGTTGGAAAACTCAAGACTGTTACCGTGTCGAAAATGCCGGATGGTCGGTACTATGCGTCATTGCTGTTTGACGATAGGACAACCAAGCAAGAATCAAGCAGTGAGGGTAAAGCCGTTGGGATTGACTTGGGATTGATTGATTTTGCCGTGACTTCTGACGGCTCTAAATTCAACAATCCGAAACATCTCAAGAAGCATGAGTGCAACCTGAAACGGAAGCAAAGAAAGCTTGCTCGTAAAAGAGACAAGACGACCAATAAACGGCGTAAAGCTAAGCTTGCACTCGCGAAAGTGCATAGCAAAATCTCAAGAGTGAGAGAAGACTTCCTGCACAAGCTATCCCGCAAGATAGTGAACGAAAACCAAGTGATTGTGGTGGAAGATCTAGCAGTGAAAAACATGGTCAAGAATCACAACCTAGCCAAATCTATCAGCGATGCGGGTTGGGGGATGTTTCAGACCATGCTGAAGTACAAAGCAGAGCAAGACGGTAAGATCTACCTCGAAATCAGTCGATTCTTCCCGTCCTCACATCTCTGCAATGCAACGCTGCTACCGATTCCAAAGATGGATCTCTCAGTCCGCTCATTCCTCTGTCCGCATTGCAAGGTGCATCATGACAGAGATGTGAATGCGGCAATTAATATCAGAAATGAAGGCTTGCGGATTTTGGCGTTGGGAACCAGCGCTTCTGCCCTTGGAGGCAATGTAAGACCAAAGCGGTATGGGCGCAAGTCTACGACCGCAGAGGCAATTGCTGATGAATTGGGAAGCCAGCTCCGTACCGCCTAGCGGTCGGTGTCTGGTAGTTCACCAAACGTTAAAATCGAATGCAGTTGAGCGGCTTCCCCATGCGACAATAGTAAATAGTACACTTGAATATTCAGAAACTATGGCTTAGAAGTGAGTTCTTCTAGTCAACCAGTAGCTTCCCAATCCTCAATTGCAAAACTTCGAGTGACTCATCCTTCATTGCCTGATAAACTTTCTGGTGCGCTGACGATCGCGCAGAAAAAAGTCTCACAAGTCTGCCACTCTTTTAATCGCATCGCGTTTGAGTCATGTTATGAAGGGAGCCGAGACGGGCATAACCTCCCAGCGACTCCTGGTTTATACGCCTTCAAGCATCGAGACGGACGAGTGCTGTATGTTGGCAAGAGTACGAACATTCGGAAACGCTTTAAAGCACGACACGAAGTGTTTGTCGATCTATTTTTTGCAGGCTATGCTGCATCTGATGTGCGGATTGCGGTCGTTTCCATTTCTGGAAATTATCTGCCATTATTAGAAGTAATAGAAGCTCTCGTCATTTTCACGTTAAGACCAGAGTTTAATCGGAAAGTCTACTCGCTTGCGGAGATGGCAGCTATGGTGGCAGTGCGATCGTTTACAATTCCTGCGGATGTTGAATTGACGGATCTGCTCGATACTCAGGTCGTGTCGGCGATTCGCGACTACGGAGTTGCCAATGGGTTGACCCCGAACCAGGTAGTCGAGTTGGCGCTGGCACAGTTTCTCGATTTTGAGGCAGTGACACTAGATGGGTACGAACATCTTCAGACCTATGCAGATTTGAAAAATGAGATTGCAATGCTGCAAGCAGAACTGCGAGGGCTGAAGCAGAACGGGGAAATGTAGATTTATATCGAGTGCGATCGCGGCTTCTGAGAGCGGACCGATAGTGAGTCGCTGCCTCAAATAGTCTTATGTATGACCTCAATATTCCGATTCGTACACAAGAAAAACTGGAGCATTAGCAGACTTCGTGTAGGTTCTAGCTGTACGTTTAGGCTGAAATTCGCAACTTTAGAATATGAAGCTTGAGATGGAGTGAGCGATCAAACGGTGCAGTGTAATCTGCTGCAAAATAGTTCTAGCTGCTTTAAAACAGCAATCAGCTAGAACTATGTTAAATGCGTCAAGCAAATTCACCTTGAATCTTGCGGCTGTAAAGCAGAAGAAAGCTGAAACAAAGGATTTATAGCAATCCTAGATTTCTTATGTACAAGCCGATATTGTGCTGTACATAAGAAAAGAGCTAACAAACTGGGCGCGATTGGGGACTGCGATCGTTCTACAATAATCAAATGCTTCTTATGTACACTCGTCAATTTGTATTACATAAGAACCTAACGAGTGTACATAAGAAGCATTTTTTGTACATAAGATTTATGTCGCAGCATCTATCCCTCTCTCAAATTCGCGCAGCTTTCTGCAAGCTTACATTAAAGCAGGCAAAGAAATTGCAGCGTGAATTTGAGAAGGTGATTCAGGAGTTAGAGGAGCAAACAGAGACAATTGCGCCAGCCTCTTGAAAGGGGCGGGAAGTGATTGAGGTGCAGTGGATTGATAATCGGCTCTATCAGTTAGAACAAGTGCGCTGTGGAAAGGCAAAGTGCAAGTGTGCAGGCGCGAATGGAGAACTGCACGGACCATACTGGTATGTCTACTGGCGCGAAGATGGAAAGCTAAAAAGCCGCTATGTTGGTAAAAATCTTGCTTCCACGCTCTCACGCTGAAACCCGTTTCAGTTTCATCGCCGCCTCGGATTTCTACCAAGCTAAAGAGGCGCATCCGCTTTTATTCGCCTTTGTACTAAAGATTATGGCGCGGGCGAGAGTGAGTATTAAATGTCAAGACCATTTCCGGGTCGCGACAGTGACAGGGACTTGTGGCTTTTTGGTGAACGCCTATGAGTACATTCTGGAGAAGTATACGAGTCCGGAGATTTTGTATGACGAGAAGGGCTATCAGCATTTAGTGGGAGATCGCTTGTCGGATGAGGAGCGGCAGTTTTTGCAGACAAAAGCATTTACGGCTTATGACAATGATTCGGGCATGACGATGCTGCGAATTGGCTCGATGAATTTGATGCTGCACGGAATTCAGCGACCGCGATTTTTTTATAAGGATACGCTCTCTAAAGGGTTTGACGATGAGCGATCGCTGGATGTGGTGCTGATGAATCCGCCGTTTAAGGGCAAGATGGACGAGTCGGATATTCATGAGAAGCTGCCCTCGAAGGTGAAGAAAACAGAGTTGCTGTTTCTGCATCTGATTTTGCGGGTGCTGGAAATGGGGGGACGGTGTGCGGTGATTGTGCCCGATGGGGTGCTGTTTGGGTCGAGTCGGGCGCATGTGGAGCTTCGGAAAAAGATTATTGAAGAGAATCGCTTTGATCTCGATGTACGTTTCGTCCACCCTCCCTGAATCGTTGGTTAGATTTAAGAAGGGACGAATGCGTTTATCCAGTTCTGGAGCAAATTTCAAAACGAGCGCGATTAATCGTGGAATGATCCACGGCGACACCTCGCTCCGCCATCATCTCCTCTAAATCTCGGTAGCTCAAAGAGTAACGACAGTACCAGCGCACATTCAGCAAGATGATTTCAGGCAAGAAGTGGTGCCATTTGAACAGGGAGTCAGTCGCCATTGAGAGCAAAGCTAGAGAAAATTGGGTCTTCACACCCTACCATTTTTGCAACACAACCATGCTGCTTAACTAGAAGCGCGAATACCAGTATTCTCACTTTCCAACAGATAGATAATTTCCGCGTGAACGGTTGTCTCCTGAACGACTAAACGGGCGACAGAGACTGGCAACTTAAATCGTCTTGGTCCTGCGCTTCCTGGATTTATGAACAGCACTCCTTCCCGAACTTCGACGCTGGGCTTGTGCGAGTGCCCGCTAATGACAACGCGAATGTTCTCAAATTTTGGTTCTAGCTTGAGATTCTTGAGGATGTGGATTAAGTGAATTGAAACTTGATCAATAGCAATTGTCTTTGATTCTGGAATAGTCTGTGCCCATGCTTCAGTGTCATTATTACCGCGTATCGCAACCACCGGAGCAATAGTACCGAGTTCTTCCAGGATTTCTGGCTTACCAATATCTCCCGCATGGAGAATGAGAGCGGAATTTATCAGTGCTTCGACTGCCTCCGGACGCAGCAAGCCATGCGTGTCAGAAATCACGCCAATTTGAGTGCCTGTTTGCTTCCGCCTACGCTTCACCATACCAAGGAAATTTTGATTCAGTCAGGGACTTAGCTCCAGTAAACTTTGGGCTAATTGTAGCGCTCATCTCAAGACAGTAATTCCCCTATGATGCACATCAATTTCCACTAAGATTCCAGTAGTGACTCTAACTCCTTCAGCAGTCTTTCCGCTTTAGCGCGCGATCGTCCTGTTAACGCTGTTTTTGACAGACGCTGCAACACAGACTTGATGCGGCTCGAAAATTCTAATTCTTCTTGATCTGCTCGTTTTGGGTCATGCTGTTCTCGCCAATCTTTGACGGTTTCGGCGATTTGCTCACGCGACCACTCTCCCGCGATTGCTTGTTCGAGCAGCTTATCCCGCGTCTTTTCATCGGTGATACGGGAGAACAATCGTGCTTTTGAGCCTTCAATTTTTCCTTGTATAATCGCGGTTTGAATTGAAGGGGAAAGTTTTAATAAGGGCAAAAAATTCGCTCGGAATCCTTCGGGGCTATAGCGTCCTAAGCGCTCAAATTTGCGCTCTACGATCGACCAGTGCATCTCAAGCTGATCGAGTGGAATCGAGGCGAGAACGCTATCAGTTCGGGGAGGACGATGCGTTCCATCTGGTTGACGGTTACGAGAATTCCAGTTGAATAGGGCGATGATTTGTTCACGGGGAAGAGATAACTCAAGCTCTAGCGATCGCAGGATGCCATGAACTGTTTCTAAGTCATTGAAATCCCGTCGTTTCAAATTCTCTTCAAGTTCAAGATCCAGCGCTTCGCCTTCGTCTACCTCAAAAATTAAGGCATCTACCCATTCAATCTTGGCTTGCTGTGCCGCGAGATAACGAGTTCCTCCCGCAATCAGCTTGTAACGTCCCTGCTGAGTAGGACGTACCCAGAGGACTCCTCGAAAGCCAGATTTGCGAAATGTCCTGACAAAAGACTGAATCAGAATTTCATCGTGTGATTGACGAACGCGATCACTCACTTCGATGTCAGAAACCCGCAGTCGGACAACGGATTCACTGCGATTTGATTCAGATTTTGGAGCAGGCAGGTTGTCGAGGTCTGCTGTGGGCATCATTGAACCAATATTTTGCAGTGCTGCTGCAAGCCGATTAGCCATTCAGAATCTCCTCTAGCAATTGTTGAATATCTGTCCATGCTTTTTCTGCGGTTTTTCCTCGGAGCTGCCCGACGGATACGCCACGACCAAACGCTTCATCATAAATTGCGTAATCGCGAATCACTGATTCAAACACCGGAATGCCTTGCGCTCTCAGCCCCTTTTTAAAGCTAGAAAGCGTTTCCTCCCGATTGTTCGGATGCACTCGGTTTAATACCACACGATGCTTTTTACTGCCTACCGAATCTAAGAGTTTTACTGTAGATCCAGTCACGCGCAGTTCGTCTTGCTTGGTCGAACTGGGGATCAAGATTAAAGTTGACCGCTGCACAATCTCTTCGAGATCAATGGGCTCAGGTCTGGCTTTGGTATCAACGAAGAAGTGACGACAGTTGCCCGTTTGCCCAACGGATGCAGTTTCGCTCATGACTCGTAAGGGAACCGTTTCGCTATAAGCAATTGATCTTGCTCCAACGAGGGTACTCCGGTTTGGATCACCATCAATCAAGATAGTCTCGATACCTCGCTGTGCGAGAGCATACGACAGATTAACCGCGATTGTCGTTTTTCCAACACCGCCTTTTTGATTGAGGATCGATACCAAGAGTGGTGTGATTGTCGCTTGAGTAGCAGGTGAACTGGCTGAAGCTTTTGTTTTCTTCCGAGACGTGGTTGAGGCAGGCATAGGATTAGTTGGAAAACAGCAATGCTTAAATTCTGTTGAAGCGCGGTCTTTTTGCTCTTGCTGTCGAAGGTTTCTGGTTTACAGCAGAACAGTTACCGCTCAAGTCTTTCCAATAGATGATACTGGCAAAGCGCGAAATTCGATCCAGTCCTTTGCAAATTTTTCCGAACTTGTAAAGTGCGAATACCGGTATTCGCACTCGAGATTCTTGTCATTCAGTTCTTCGTGACGATTTCGGATTAGGTTTCTACACCTAATAAGTAAGTCAAAACAAGTTTCTTGTTCGCTCAATCTCGCGCTTTCAAATACAAATTACACCACCGCACCATCTCCCAAAGCGTATGTCCGATTCCTTCTTTTGATCGATATCCATGATCCTCAAACGGCAATTGCACCCACCGCACCGTTGCGCCTAGTCCCTTCAGTGCTTCAAATAGCCGCTCAGTTTGTATTGGATAAGTTCCGGGATTACTATCGTGCTCACCATGAATCAGGAGTAAAGGTACTTCAATTTGCGCGGCATAGGTAAAGGGAGCCATACGTTGATAAGTTTCAGTTGCCTCCCAAAAGTTGCGCTGCTCACCCTGAAAGCCAAAAGGTGTGAGTGTACGGTTATAAGCTCCACTACGGGCAATTCCCATTTTGAATAGCCGTGTATGAGCGAGTAAATTTGCGGTGGTAAACGCACCGTAAGAATGTCCCCCAATTCCGATGCAATCGCGGGTCGCCACTCCTCGACTGACGACATAGTCGATCGCCGCTTCTGCACCTGCAATTAACTGCTCGACATAAGTATCGTTCGGCTCAGCATTCCCTTCTCCGATAATCGGTAACTTCGGATCGTTTAGCACGGCGTATCCTTGCGTTAGCAGGAATAGCACCGATGCCCGACTTGGACAACTAAAATTGTTGTCTGAAGTGGTAATCTGCCCTGCGGTTTCCCGACTTTTGAATTCTGCGGGATACACCCAAAAGACGATCGGTAACGGTCCATCGCGCTGAAGATCATAGCCTGCGGGCAGATAGAGCTTGGCTGAAAGATCAACTCCGTCTGATCGCTGATACTGCACCAATTCTTTTTGAACGCCCGCGAACTGAGGAGCTGGATCAGGATAATCGGTTAACGCCGCAACCCGTCGATCGCGGTAGAGAAAATAATTCGGTGGCTCTGTTTTTGATTGCCGCCGCGTGATAAAGCTTTGAGCATCTGCATCTAACACCGCTAGAACACTTTCGAGATAAGGATCTTGACATTGCCAAAGTCGTTTGGTAGTTCCAGTTGAAAGCGTCATGCGATCGAGAAATGGATAAACACCTTGCGGTGAAGCACCTTGACCACTGAGATAGATGCTTTGATGATCTGGTGTAAACAGTAGGATCTGCCGATCAAATTTGCCGAGTGTCATCAACGGCAAGCCCTCATCCTGATATTTATCTTCAAAGCTACGATCGACGAGCAGCATTGGGGGTTGAGATTGATCCGGAGCAATTCGCCACAATCGAATGCGTCGAGAATCATACTCCTGCTCCCAAGCCAATGCCACATCTTCTCGACCCCATCGAATGCGGTGGTACCGATACTGCGATCGCCAAATCTCTCGCGGCGCTCCTGTGAACGGAGCTTCTAACGTCATCCAAGCATCACGATGAAAGACATCGCGTGTCGGATCTCCGCCGTCTAATGCTTTAAGCCAAAAGAGTGTTGCAGGACGATCGCTGCGCCAACTGATACCTCTAAGTCCGGGTCGAACCGCATCGAATTTGATCGATCGCTGATCATCTAAAGGCAAATCTGCCAGCTCTCGCAGTATCTTTCCGGCTGCATCGA
This sequence comes from Cyanobacteria bacterium FACHB-DQ100, assembly GCA_014695195.1. Classification (NCBI taxonomy): domain Bacteria; kingdom Bacillati; phylum Cyanobacteriota; species Cyanobacteria bacterium FACHB-DQ100. Next base: position 86,978 of record JACJNW010000026.1, read on the forward strand.
AGATTTGAATCTTTTTTGGAAATCGTGTTGCTGGAACCTGGTAAGAAAACGGCTGATGCAGCGTCGTCAGGAGAATATATCGCCCATCTGGAGAAGGTCTTGCTTCATCAATTAAAACTCGGAGGAACCAGCAGTTCTCGTTCTCCGGTCAAGTGAACGCGCTCCAAGGCTGATGTGAGATAGTACTCAAACAACGCTTCATCATGAGCATTCGTGAGCAGATTGGTGTAAGTCCGGGCAGGTGTCTTTCGTCCTAAATTTTCTTCGATTCTGGGTGCAGTTGGAACGATTGAAGGCTGTGGCGGCTCCAGACGATCAGCCGGAACTACCTTGCACAAAAACGCTTCGTTCGATTGCCATCAATATGGCGTTCCATACGTTGCATTCAAAATTGGCTGTGTCACTTGCCAGGGTTTTCCAGTGGCGAGATCCATTGCCCAAAGTTCCAACCCATCCGATCGCTTCAGCGTGAAGGCAATCTTCTGTCCATCTGGCGACCAAGTGATGTAATTAATTCGAGCATCTTCTGGTAACTCTACCCCTTGCTGAATTCCCGTTGTCAGCGACTTGATCCACATTCTGCGGTAAGAACTTTGACGAGCTGGACTATACGTTTTTGAATCAATCCGAAATCCTACGATCGCAATTCCCAACTCAGCTAATTCGGAGATCGAACACAATTCTAGTTGCTCTAATTCCACTAGCCACTGTCGTGTCGGGGAGATTAGTACGATCGGATTTGGGGCGTAGCGAGAATCTGAGCAATAGGTTCGGGTGGCGTTTGCCAAGTGGAGAGGGCAGCAGAGATATTCATTCGGTGAGGAAGAAATTAAGTCGATCTTCTGATTAACGCACGAAGTAGCTTTGCTTAATTTTAGAGCGCCTGATGCTCAGGCTGGCTCAAAAGTTATCGATCATCTGCTGAAGCATCTGTAAAGAAATGGTTTGCACTTCAGTTGGCTCAGAGCGACACGCTCACGGCACATTCTCAGTGCATGAGGTTTGCGCTCTCATTCAAGGTCGAATTCACTCGCGAAGCAAAGGGATTATGAGAGGGATGAAAGCCTCGATCGTCGTTATTACTTGGAAAACTTTAAAGCGATCAGCGGTCTGAGAACAACTTGAAAAGATGCCTGATGTCAACTCCCAAACACAATCACACTTTATCTTTGCAGTTGGTCAGTTCTCAAACTTATAAAACTCGCTCTCTGCTGCTGCTTGTTCCGCTGCCTTGGTGTATCTACGGAAATTGATCGGATTCTTCTGGCGCATAATCGTCATGATGTGGTGCGGGTTCATGCCCATCAAGACGTGATTCGTCGCAAAGGTATGTCTTCCTTGGTGCGACGTGAAATTAATTCCTGTTCGTTCACGCAACTTGTCTACAAGGGTACGAATGCCGCCATACGTCAGCCGTGCTCCTGCATTTTGCGACGAATAGGAGACGAACATCGGACTGTCAGGACTCATCGCTTGTCCCTGCGCTTTGCACCATTCGAGATAGCGATCGATTACTTCTCTTGCTTCTCGATTGAGCGGAACAGTTCCTTTGCTGTCGGCTTTTGCTTTGCGAATTCGTAATCGTGTTCCGTCGTAGTCTTCCTGGTTGAGATTGCACACCTCGCTTGCTCGCAGTCCATGCAACAAGAGCAACAGAATTGCAAGATTGCGTTCTGGCAATGTGGTTTCTGAGAGGGCGGCTGCCAGAATTTCCTCAACTGCTTGATCCGGCAGACTTCTTGCTTCTGGCTCTGGCAGCTTGGGTAACTCGATTTCGAGCGTGGGGTCAAATTCAAGGTAGCGTGATCGTGTCATCCAACCAAAGAAGTTTTTCAGCGTGCCTAAGATTCGTCGCACACTTGCATCAGATAGCACTCGCTGACCGCTCTTCTCGCGCAGCAGATGCTCTTTGAACTGAGCCACTAGACGCGGACTGACCATCGCCCAGGGTGCGTTTGTCCAATCGGTGAAGGCTTTCAAATCCTGACGATAGGCTCGCTTGCTGTTGGGGGCGATCGACTTCGCCATCAAAAACTCCTCAATGCGAGATTCCCTTAAATCGGTTGCAGGCGGAGGAGCCTGTGTGGGTGCTTGAGCCAGCGCAGTACGAACAATCAAGATAGGATCAGGAACAGATTCTGGCATAGCGAATTGAGCTTTAGGGGCAATTTAGAGAGCGACCGCATTCAGATACTGAAAAAATAATAGTGGCTATCGGTCTGATTCGGCACTGTTCGGTAGAAGTCTGAAACGGTTCAATTGGGTTATCTTAGAAAGACGCTTTTCTCAACTCCAGCTAATGAGCTTGCTCGATCACTTTCGTCCTCCGCTCAGCACCAGACGGCACTGGCACAGCTTTCACAATGCCTGGTCTACCTACTTGGCTGAAGCCTTGAACGAAATGTTGCCAGAGGGCTATTTTGCGGAACCAAGCGCCCAGTTTGGCATCGAGATCGATGTCGCAACCTTCAGTGAAAAAATTCCAGTTCATTCGACTCGTCAGCCTGAAATCAGCCGATGGGTTCCTGAAGCACCTACCGCTACGTTACCGTTTCAACCCACCACTGATGTTGTGGAAGTGCAAGTATTTAGTATCGAAGCAGGACCCACTTTGGTCGGGGCAATTGAACTCGTCAGTCCTGCAAACAAAGACCGTCCTGCCGCACGCGATGCATTTATATCCAAATGCCAAACGTATTTGCAACAGGGAATTGGATTGATTGTGGTGGATGTCGTCACAACACTGAATGCCAACCTGCATAACGAATTGATGGAGCGATTGCGGCTAGAAGTTGAGCTGTTAGACACTGGTCTGTATACGATCGCCTATCGAGTGGCAGAAGCAGACAACACATTTCACCTGGAGTTCTGGCAAGAAACCCTGAGAATTGGCGCGGATCTACCGATTCTGCCGCTGTTTCTCAAAGGTGGATTATGTTTGCCGATCGATCTGGATCACACGTATCAAGCGACCTGCGATCGACAACGGATTGCATAAGGCTTTAAGCCTGACATTGGCACTGCCTGCTCATTGGTCAGCTGATGCTTTAAATTCCAATAATTGCTGCAACCCAGACAGGAAGCAAATTTTAGAGCGCTTACGCCTGATTAAGGCAAGTCAAAAAAGCGGCGCGAAATCCTTAAAGCCCTTGGTTCATCAGCCTTTTGCTGGTTTTACATCTCTTAGACCAAGTGAAATTCAGCGATCGTGTCACTGTAAGCATAACCTGAGCCATTTTGAAAGCATAACTTGAGCCAGCGTTCAACATCGAAACGATGATTTGAGTGAACCCCAACGTTAGAACTGGTGTATGACGAAAGTGTTCCAGAAGTGGCGCTCCAAGTCTAGCTGCTCTAGAGCAGTATTGTCACATTTAGATGTCACAATCACTGTATGAACGCCTTAGAGATACACATTAGCTTTCTCTGTCGTTTTCAGAATCCTCACCCTGAGCGGGTTTCAGAAGTTAAAGATTTTAGGACTGTTACGCTCAGAGAAGCCCTGATCTTTGCTATATTCGCATTTCATAGGATGATGTCGAAATAGATTGAGATCCAGATCTATTTCGTTGCCTACGGCTCACGCAAAGCGTGCCCGAACCCTATCATCCGCTTTGCTCAAATGCACCCAAATGTCTCGAGCATAAAATCACTGCCGCGTCGTTCTAGTCGGTAGCCACCGAATCGCAAGCCGAGCCACACTTCAATCCACGATGAATTAATCGACTGCTGAATCATTTGTAAAGAGACTGTCTCCACACCAGCCATCCTTACTTATCTAGGATTACCTTGACGCGAACTCGATCTGTATTGACGCAGCATGCCCTTCTGTGTCTCATCACTTTGGCCATTCGCAGGTACCACTATTTTTTCGTCCTGCTAGTAGATCTGAAGAGTCCTCAACGACTATAACTTGTCCAAATCCGCCATAAGTTTCCATCATCTCAGGGCTACTCACCCAACAGAGATGAGTATTATTAAGACGATATATCTCTGCCCGACTTGCAAGTCTGTAGAACCCATTCAGCCAACTGCATTCTCCCTGATACACACGCCCGCGCATAAATGCTCTATCCCGAACAACTTGAACTTGTCCAAATCCGCCAAACGTCTCCATTTGCGAGGGATTTTGAACATGACAAACTGTTTGAGGCTTGCGTGAAGGTTTGGGATTTGGCTCAATATCAATATCCCAGTAATGATCGTCTACAAGATAAACCTCTGGACGACCATCGACTCTGTAAAAGCGATAAGGTGATTCTGCTTGAGCAGGAGGTGTAAATAAAGGAGCTAACCCTAACATCAGCAGTGAACCACCCGCCAAAGGGAGGATGAGCCTCAAGGAACCTAAGCACGTATCCCTGAATTGAACCGGAAAACAATCTCCTAAAGAAATCACTGTACTTACCGAACCTGAAAGTTTGTCTTTCATCGTTTATCGTCTCCACTAACCTGCGTGAACTAATTTAGTCGGGATCAAGCTCTTACTTCTGAACCTAGTCTTGTCCAAGCCTAACAGTAGATTTTGCCAATTATTACTGATAACAACAGGCTTCAAGAGAGCGTGAGTTACCGTAAGCATCTAATTTCAAGCAGGTGATTGTATCCAAGACGGGCTGATATTGCCCGTATAAGGACATGCAGATCTTTCAGGAGTTCAACCTCCCCCAGCAGAGCTTGTAAGACTGATGCGAGAGACATTTCTTTTACACTCTCTGGCCTCCCCGGTCGTTGAACTCTACTGAAGCTTATTGCCGCTTTGTAACGTATCAGATGGCTCCGTCCTAAGCAGCACAGGTTGAACGCAATATTCCCCCTGTGGTTTTGTTAGACCTTATAGTTGTGATGTATCTCGAAGTTGTGCCTGATAAGTTTCACGCCAACGCACGATCTCGTTGTAAACATCCATGTGGTTCGCGCCTGAAGAAATTCTTTGAGCAATTTCGAGTAGGGGAGATGGATTGATAATGGCGCTAATGTCTTTATGTCTTGCCCAAGCTGCGGCATTCAATAAGGCTTCACGTGCATATCTGCGGGAGTTTGGATCGGGAATGGAAGATTGTCCTTCCGCGATCGCAAGATTCAAAGAAAAGTCAAACACTGCGCCGTAGCGTGGATAACGGTAAACACGAGAACGATAGTCTTGAGTGACTGAATTGACACGAGAATAGAAGCCACCAAAGTTTGAGTTGTATAGGCCGCCATGAGTTGGGGTGGTTTCGGAAATCAGCGCATCAAGACGAGAATCAGGGCCAACAGATAGACCCAAATTGGAGAGCCGCTGACTGTGTAACTTTGCTTCCGCAAGCCCTTGGTGAGCGTATTCAATAATTTTTCCATTCAAGGTTCGACCGGGGGGAGGAACGATCGAAGCTTGAAACAGGCTGACTCCTAAACGATTTGCTAACGAGAACGTAGTTTCAGCCTGAGCAAGTGCAAAGGCAACGTTCCCTGTAATGAACGGCAAAATACTACCAAGTACAAGGCTGCGAACAATGAGCGGCAAAATTGTTTTTCGGACACGAAGTGAGATAGACATAAAAACCTCTCAAAAGTAGCGTAATTCAACTGAGCAATGCTGCACTAAGTCATTAATTGCAAATTAAAATTGGAGCTACAATACGCCTTTTTCCGTATGCGATCGTGAAGAAATCGCAACATTGCTCGGATTGAAAGTTCTAGCGGTTGTAGATTTCTAGAAATAGCCCCCGACCAGAAGATGCCATGCTGACAAATGCAGACCTAAAAAGCATCCTTAATGTTCTACAGGCGCTAATGATTCCCTGTGATGTTGAGGCTTTTTCAACTTAGGTGATCAGCACACTACCGCAGCTTGTTCGATCAGAATTTACCTGCTGGGTTCCCACAAATTTCTCAAAACGTAAACTTCTCTGGGTGACCTCATCCGGCGATCCTGCTGCGGAAAGGATTCTTGAAGTTGGGAATCGTCATTTTGAAGAACATCCTTTTGGTTCGTACTATTTCCAAACGGGTGATGCTGGAGCACATACATTGTCAGATTTTCTGAATCAGAACCAACTTCAGCGTTTAGAGGGGTTGTATCAAAAGACTTTACGCCCTCTGGGGCTAGAAGACCAAATGGTGACTGTTCTACCCAATGCTTCAGGGAGCAGCCATGCGGCTTCGTTGAACCATCGGGAAGAGGATATTGTGATTGCACTCCACCGCTCAAAAAGAGATTTTACGGAGCGCGATCACTTAGTTCTCAACTTGATGCGTCCTCATTTGATTCAGGCTTACCGCAATGCTCGGGCACTTGCCCAGTCTCAGCAGGAACTAGCGCAGCTAAACCAAGTATTAGAACAGAGCGGGACCATTATTTTGACCAATGATTTACAAGTTGAGCGAATGACTCATAGAGCCTGGGAATTATTACGGCACTATTTCCAAGTTTCATCCTGCTCCACTCCTCATCTACCCGAAAATTTGTTGCGGTGGGTACAGCACCAACGATGTCAGCAAACTGAGTTAGATAAAATTCCTTCGCCCTGTTTGCCTCTGCGATTAGACCGAGCAGAAAAACGGCTCGTTGTGCGATTGATTCCTGATCCACTGAACGAGAGATACCTGCTACTGCTGCAAGAAGAACGGTTACAACCCTTTTCAGCAGGGTTACTAGAGCTTCTAGGCTTGACCAAACGCGAAGCCGAAGTCTTGTTTTGGGTTGCTAAAGACCAGAGCAATCGGGAAATTGCGCGATTGCTAGGATGTAGCGAAAAAACAGTTCAAAAGCATCTAGAGCATATCTATCAGAAGCTTGGTGTTCAAACTCGCGCGGGTGCGATTGTCGCTGCTCTAAGTCAACTGGGAATTCTCAATCACTAATGGAGTAAGCCAAGACGCTGCAAAGCTTGGAGGACTGCAGCCGTACGAGTTTGAACACCGAGCTTGGTATAAACATGCTCGATGTGTTTTTTCAGCGTTCCCGCCTGAATTCCTAAGAGCCTTGCAATCTCTGAGTTCTGCTTATCCTGAATCAGCCAATACAGCACTTCAGCTTCTCGCTGCGTGAGTCCTAGCGCCTCTAAGGATTGAGCGGAAAACGGTAGAAGCGCTTCTTCATCGACAGTTAATAAGTATGGTTCGTCAAGCAAAGCGCTTTTTGCTAATCCGTCAGGAGGTGTGATCGTCTGATCAACAAGCCGAACGATTAAACGACGATCGGACTGCTCAATGTACAACGGCAAGCAGGGCTGTAGTATGTCGCTGGTTGTAGCACGAAGCGCAATTTGATGTTTAATCCAGCGCTCTAAGGTATCTGATAGGCGACCCTTTTGATGCGATGAAGTTAGATCATACTGTTTGAGAAGCAACCAAGCTCGATCAGTCAGCCATCGAACTTGACCCCCTTCGTTTAACCCAATTAGTCCCAGCTGCTCGATCGTCTGCCTGAATGCTGTCAGCTCTTGCTGAGTTTGTGTGAGGGCAGTCGCATTTTGATATGCTTGGAGCAAGTGAGGATGCAGCAGATTGAGAACCGTTCGATCTCGCTCGGAAAAAGAGCGATCGCTGCGATGCAAGTTAAGTACAATCAATTTAGGTTGCTTCAGATGTCTTGGAATGGCTGTAATGTTAGGGACAGCTAGAGCGATCGCAAACTGATCTTCCATTCCCAAAGGCTGTAGAAACTGTTCGTACATTCCAGATAGCCGATGCAGTTCGCTTTCGCTTAAAAAATCCGAAATTTTGTAAGCTCCGCCGTCCTGGGTTTGCAGATAGTGTGTGACCAAAGGGTTTTCATGAAAGTGGCGCTGCGCGGTTGCTTCAATTTGCGAATGCCCCAATTGAAGACCGTTGTCAAAGGATGACGCTAGGGTTGAAACAGAACCAATGTGCAGGTTGACCTCAGCGTAAGCAGAAATTTCACTCGGAACAATTTCAGCTAAATGAAATAGCACCTGTTGGGGAAATTCCTCCAACTGACAGGGTGCTAGAAGTGACTGGCAAAACCTGAGCATCCCTCGGAGATCGCGCTGCGTTAAGTGGTGCATCTCTTTCTTCCATTCATTGCGCTTTCTAGATTTCTAAACTACAGCAGTCTTCTCAGTCTTCACGAGTTTTGTTGCCATTTCTTCATGATTCAATACGCCGATCTCCGTATTGAATCGACAACCATGATCGCGCATAACTGAAGTTACGGCAGTTGATTTCTCCCTGCAAGAATTGCATAAACGCAATCGCTCACTCCTACAAGTCATCAAGCCAACGATTTCACAGCGTTTTGCTATCGGCTCATCGCTGCGTTCGTCCTGGAAAGCCTAATCAATTGGAGAACTTGAAATGATGCGATGTCTACTCTTTCTTCTTTCGGTTCCGCTAGCAAGTGTTCTTGTCGCCACGGGATTTACGAACACTGCCCAAGCAAGCCCTTCTAAATCGTCTAATTCGCCTGTACAAGTAAGCCAGTGGCAACAGATTCCAGGTGGAGTGCAACAAATTCCAGGGGGTGTCAAGCTAGACCCCAACCGATTTAGTCTTGCAGCAGACTTAGTGCTAGAAAAGCTAGATGTTCAGGATTTAGGCGGCGATCGTTTTCAACTCACTGCAACACTCCGCAATGGGAGGACAACCGGAACCGGACAGACCTATCCGGGCGGCGGACGGTTGGTGATTGAGCGAACTAGCGGCAGTACTGTCTTAACAAGTCCCAATGATGCTTTTGTTGCCTTGCCCGGTGGAGCAACGACATTAGCATCACAACCCATTCCCGCGATCGAATATGGTCAAACGATTACTTTGACCGCAACGACTCAAGGGCGTGCCATTTTCTCTGCCAGCGCTGTTCCCGATGGCTACCGCCCGGATGTAGCAAATCCACCGCTGCCTGAGCAGAACCCGAACAATAATCGCAAAGAAGTAAACACTTTGATTGCTCGCAAGCATCCAATTTCCAGTAAAACTCTTAGCTTTCTCACCAGCAGTTTTCTCAGTAAAGTGCAAATTCGGCTTGATCGAGACAACTCCTATGTAAAAATCCCCGGATTGGGTGAACGGCGCTGGCAGCTTCCCGAAAAACAGCAATCTATTTCTATAGGCTTCTTGAAGCCTAAGGTAAGCTACTACGTGCATGACATTAATTCAGAGAATCTTGGGATGAGCATCGACCAAGGATCGCTTGTGCTATCTTTAGCGTTTGAAACGAATGGCGACGAGATTATTGTTACCGATCCGGTGCCGGATATTAATGCTGGCTCAATTACTGCTCAAATCAAACTCCCTTTGACTTATGATTCTAAGTTGCAGTATCTAAGCTATGGTACGCCCCAGATCAATGTCAACGTCGCAAATCTCTCGTTTAAGCGCTTTGGTTTTCTGCTCAATTCATTGCTGCCAGACGTTAACCAAAGTGCTAGTGAATCAGTTCAGCAATTGTTCAACGACCCTAAGCTAAAGCGGCAGTTGGAGTATCAAATCAATCGGCAACTCCGCGAAGCTTTTGTCAAGGGCGGTCGAATTGTGAATGTTTCGTTCAGTTCAGATGAAATTCTCTTAGAAGTCGAATCTAGTACAAAGTAACATTTCTAGGATAAGCCTGCGATCGCTGATCCTCAAAATTAAGAATGCTACAGATGTCTTTGCTTGTTAGGAGCAACCTGTTTTGATGCATCAAGTAGGGGATCTAGCCAGAATCTAGCCCTTGGGTTCTGAATCGCATTCTTTTGTTACAACTTCTTCACACCTCAGTACGGTAAACGACGTATTGCGGACTAATTCTCAATATGGCATCAAAGAGAAAGGTGATTCCTGGAACGTTAATGAATCATGAGGCAATGGAACTGTAGCGGAATTTCTACTCAAATGAGTCCGAAGAGTTTGCACGATTGCTAATTGATAGATTACCCGTCTGGGTACCTGCACTCCTATTAAACCGTATGAGATGATTCAAACGGTTGTTTAAAGACTGCCCTTATCTCCTTGCAGGAGCTTAGGTTATGCCAAGTAGCCCCCTTCGGAACGCGAATCAGCAAACTGATGAGCCAGACAAAAGTTATTTCTCTCCTCCACCGACAGTCTCGCTGCCCAAGGGAGGTGGAGCCATTAAAGGGATGGGTGAGAAGTTTGCTGCCAATCCGGTTACAGGGACAGGTTCGATGTCTGTACCGATCGCCACCAGTCCCGGTCGTTCTGGATTCGGTCCACAGCTGTCGCTTTCCTACGACTCCGGGGCGGGCAATGGAATTTTTGGGATGGGCTGGAGTCTCTCCCTACCATCCATTACGCGCAAAACCGATAAGGGGTTACCGCGCTACCAGGACAGTGAAGCGTCGGATGTCTTTATTCTTTCGGGTGCAGAAGATTTAGTGCCCGTGCTGAAGAAAGATGGCACGGTAGATGAAACGGTACGAGATGGGTATCAGATCCGTAAGTACCGTCCTCGCCTTGAAGGGTTGTTTGCCAGAATTGAACGCTGGACGAAGGTAGATTCGGGAGAAACTCACTGGCAGTCTATCTCAAAAGACAACATTACAACGCTGTATGGCAAGACGGACAAGAGCCGCATCGCTGATCCTGCTAATCCAACCCATGTTTTTAGCTGGTTGATTTGCGAGAGCTATGACGATAAAGGCAATGCCATTTTTTATCGGTACAAATCAGAAGACTCAGACAATTCAATTGGGATTAATATTTCCCAAGCTCATGAGCGCAATCGAACGCCAAGGAGTCGAGCCGCAAATCGCTACCTGAAGCGGATTCACTACGGCAATCTAACCCCTCAACAGCCCAATGAAGACCTCGATCAGCGACAAGATTGGCTGTTTGAGATGGTGTTTGACTATGGGGAACACGATCGCACCAATCCCATTCCTAAAGAACCCGATCAATGGAAGGTTGAAACGCTTCGTCATGATCCATTCTCTTCCTACCGATCAGGCTTTGAGGTGCGGACTTACCGACTCTGTCAGCGGGTGTTAATGTTTCATCATTTTCCAGATGAAGCAGGGGTAGGGTGGGATTGCTTAGTGAGATCGACTGACTTTACCTATTCCTATGAACAAAACCCAAGAGACGTTCGCAATCCCGCCTATTCATTCTTGAAATCGGTCACGCAAACAGGATACAAACGAGATTCATCTGGGGGATATGTTGTCAAATCCTTGCCTCCATTGGAGTTCACCTATAGCGAAGCTCAAATTGACGAAACGGTACGTGAAGTTGATCCTGTTAGTTTGGAGAATCTGCCGCAAGGATTGGATGGTGCTCGCTATCAGTGGATCGATCTCGATGGAGAAGGCTTATCGGGTATTTTGACTGAGCAGGGGAATGGATGGCTCTACAAGCGCAATCTCAGTCCCGTTAATACTGTTCAAATCAATGGCAAGGAACACATTGAAGCACAGTTTGCTCCGGTTGAACTTGTTGCCAGTAAGCCAGCTAGTGGTCTGGAAAATGGTGCTCAGTTTCTCGACTTGGCAGGGGATGGTCAACCTGATGTCGTAGTTCTACAGGGAACAGTCACAGGCTTCTATGAACGCACAAAGGATGAACGATGGGAGTCATTTATTCCCTTCAAGTCGCTACCCGTACTAGACTGGGATAATCCAAATTTGAAGTTTATTGATTTAGATGGTGACGGACATACAGACATTCTGATTACAGAAGACGATTGTTTTGTCTGGCATCCCTCGCTGGCAGAAGACGGGTTTGGAGTCGCAGAGCGATCGCCCCAGTCTTGGGATGAAGAGAAGGGGCCACGAGTCGTTTTTGCGGATGGCACCCAATCTATCTACCTGGCAGATATGTCAGGAGATGGGTTGACCGATATTGTGCGGATTCGGAATGGAGAGGTGTGTTACTGGGCAAATCTGGGGTACGGGCGGTTTGGTGCCAAGGTGACGATGGATAATGCCCCCTGGTTTGATGCACCCGATATTTTTAATCAACGTCGAATTTTGCTAGCAGATGTCGACGGGTCTGGAACAACAGACATTCTGTACTTAAGTGGAGACGGCGTACAGGTTCACTTCAATCAGTCGGGTAACAGTTGGTCTGCGAAACGAGTATTGAAGAGCTTTCCTGCGATCGACAATGCTGTTTCGGTCACAACTCTTGACTTATTAGGTAATGGAACTGCGTGCCTGGTATGGTCTTCGCCTTTGCCCGGTCATGCTCAGCGAGTGATGCGGTATATCGATTTGATGGGAGGGCAGAAGCCTCATCTATTGGTCAAGACCGTTAACAACATGGGTGCAGAAACAGTAGTGCAGTATGCGCCTTCCACTAAGTTTTACCTGCAAGATCGGTTAATGGGTAAACCCTGGATTACAAAACTGCCCTTTCCAGTGCATGTTGTGGAGCGAGTAGAGACGCGGGATTATATTTCTGGCAATCGGTTTGTGACTCGCTATGCTTACCACCACGGTTATTTCGATGGCGAAGAGCGGGAGTTCCGTGGCTTTGGCATGGTGGAGCAGTGGGACACTGAGGATTATGGAGTGTTCCAGCCAGAAGGCAGCGCGTTCGTGCTGGAGAAGCCTTTGCATGTTCCCCCCATACTGACGAAGACCTGGTTTCATACAGGAGCTTATCTGGATCGCGATCGCATCTCTAACTTCTTTGCTCAGCAGGAGTATTATCGAGAGCCACAGTATCAGGTTCCTATCGGAGCAACAGAGGAAAATAGGCAGCGGATTGAGGCGTTATTTCAAAGATCCTTGCTGCCAGACACTGTTCTGCCTGAAGCGTTGACCGTAGAGGAAGAAAGAGAAGCTTGTCGATCTCTCAAGGGTAGTGTCTTGCGGCAGGAGGTTTATGCCTTAGATAACTCTGAAAAAAGCAAGCATCCCTACAGCGTGACTGAAAGCAATTACGCAATTCGGTTACTACAGCCTAAACAAGATAAGCAACACGCTGTTTTCTTCACCCATCCCCTAGAAAGTATTGCGTACCACTACGAACGTAATCCTGATGATCCGCGTGTAGCACATCAGATGACGCTGAAAGTGGATGATTTTGGCAACGTGCTGAAGAGCGTAGCGATCGTCTATCCCCGCCGTAAACCCGCCTTTTCAGAGCAAGGCAAAACCCTGCTCACCTACACAGAAAATCGGGTAACGAATAAACCAGATCAAACAGATTGGTATCGAATTGGTGTTCCAATCGAGACGCGCACTTATGAAATCACGGGATTAGCAGTAACGGGTTTGCCTGTGTTTGCGCCTTTTCAATTGAACTTTATTCGCGAACAAATTCAGGCAGCGACAGAAATTCCCTACGAAGCCTCAGCCACGACGGGCATTCAGAAACGGGTGATTGAGCAGGTGCGATCGCGCTATCGTCCAAACAGTCAGGCAAATACCCTCGATCCAACTTGCCTACCTCTAGGTGAGGTTGAGTCGCTGGCATTGCCCTGTGAAAGCTTCAAGCTGGCGTTTACTCCCGGATTGCTAATCCAGGTGTATGGAAGCAAGATTGAGGCGGCTGACTTGCGATCGCTTCTAGCCTCACAGCAGCCCGATGGCGGTGGGTACGTGGAGCAGGATGACGGATGGTGGATTCGGTCTGGACGACAGGCATTTAATCCAGAAAAATTCTATGCGGTGACGCGGTTAAAAGACCCGTTTGGACAGGAGTTTCAGATGGAGTATGACCCGTATACTCTACTGATGCAGCGAACGGAAGATCCCTTGAAGAATGTTATTCAGATAGAGAATGATTACCGAGTGTTGCAACCGCGACAGTTAACCGACCCAAATGGCAATCGTGCTCAAGTCATTTTCGATGCGTTGGGCATGGTTGTGGGAACAGCCGTGATGGGAAAAGTCTTGGAGAAGAAAGGTGATAACCTAACAGGCTTTGTCGCGGACTTAGAGCAAGCGGCGATCTCCAATCACCTTAACAATCCGCTGACGAATCCCCACGACATTTTGGTAAACGCGTCAACTCGGTTGGTGTATGACCTGGAGCGATATCGTCGCACTCGACGGGTTTTACCGGATGGTTCAGAAACTGGGCAGCCGACGGTGGTCTATACGTTAGCACGAGAAACCCATGTAGCAGATCTAGCCATTGGGGAACAGACCAAAGTTCAGCACAGTTTTCTCTACTCCGATGGATTTGGGCGCGAGATTCAAACCAAAATTCAAGCAGAGCCGGGATTAGCCCCAAGGCGAGATGCGGATGGAGTGTTGAGGTGCAGCGAAAACCTGCAAGAGACTAACCCTCGATGGGTTGGCACCGGACGCACGATTTTTAATAACAAGGGCAAACCAGTTAAACAATACGAGCCGTTCTTCAGTCCAACTCACCTCTACGAGAATGAGAAAGATTTGGTTGAGTGTGGTGTCACACCGATCATTCACTACGATCCATTAGGAAGGGTCGTTCGCACTGATTTACCCAATGGCACGTTCTCGAAGGTCGAGTTTGATGCGTGGTATCAGGAAACCTGGGATGAGAATGATACGGTGCTGGAGAGCCAGTGGCATCGCGATCGCCAATCTCCTACGTTTGCAGGTACAGAACCGGAGAAAGTCGCAGAACGCCGTGCTGCAAAGCTTACTGAAACTCATGCAAAAACGCCGAGTATTGCTCATCTCGATACGTTAGGACGACCCTTTCTGACGATCGCCGATAACGGCACAGCGGGAAAATACCGAACTCATGTGACGCTGGATATTGAGGGGAATCAGCGACTCGTGACCGATGCTCGCAACAATCGAGTATTGGAGCAGAAGTTTGATCTGCTGGGGCATGTGGTTTACTCGCGCAGTATGGATGCGGGCGATCGCTGGATGCTCAATAATGTGGCGGGTAAGCCGATTCGGAGTTGGGATAGTCGAGGGTTTACTCGCAGGTCTACCTATGACCGACTACAGCGCCCATTAGCGCTGTTTGTTAAAGATGAGCGGGGTGAGAGGTTAGCAGAAGCAATCACGTACGGCGAATCTCAAGGAGATGCAAAAAACCATCGAGGCACGGTTTACCAAATGTTTGATGGGGCAGGAGTGGTAATCAATACTGAATATGACTTTAAGGGAAACTTACTCAGCAGTAAACGCGAATTACTGAAGGATTACAGAAATTCTGTGAACTGGTTAGAGAATCCTGCATGGGAGGAGGAATTTACCAGCCATACTCGATTTGATGCCTTGAATCGTCCTATATCTCTGACGGCTCCTGATAACAGCACTGTATATCCGATTTACAACGAAGCAAATTTATTGAATCAAGTGAGGATAAAACTGCGTGGAGCATCGGTAGAGACGCTGTTTATTAAGAATATTGATTACAACGAAAAGGGACAGCGGACTCTCATTGAATACAGCATTGATGATTCCACGAATCCTGCTAATAGCATCCAAACAACCTATCAATACGATCGCCAAACTTTCCGCCTTAAAGTCCTTAAGACAACGCGAAAAGCCGATAATAACCGACTGCAATACTTGAGCTACACCTATGATCCGGTGGGAAATATTACTGAAATTCGAGATGATGCTCAGCAAACGATTTTCTTTGGAGGTGAAGTAGTTTCTCCCAGCACCCAGTATGAGTACGATGCTCTGTACCGACTGATTCGCGCAGATGGACGAGAACACAGCGGACAAACGAGCAATAACCGCCCAGAGCATCGCCCAGAGTTAAAGCCCCACTATGACTTCAATGATGCTACTCGCATGAATCTGGCTCATCCTAATGACGGGCTGGCGATGCGGAATTACCACCAGGAATACCAGTACGATGCGGTGGGTAATATTCTGGCAATGATTCATCGGGCAAAGGATAACGACTGGACACGTCATTATGACTATGAAAAGACGAACAATCGCTTACGAGTCACAAGTTTGCCCGGTGATCCAGATGATCTCACGACAGTGCCATCTCGCTACACCTACGATGCCCACGGCAATATGGCAAAAATGCCCCATCTCAACAACATGACATGGGATTTCAAAGACCAACTGCAACAGGTTGATTTAGGGGGCGGTGGTAAGGCTTATTACATTTACGATGCCAGTGGTCAGCGAGTGCGGAAGGTGCATGAACACAATGGCTCAACTGTAGAGGAACGCATTTATTTAGGCGGCTTTGAGATTTACCGTAAGCGTAATAGCAGTGGCTCAAAGCTAGAGCGGGAAACGTTACACATTATGGATGACCAGCGACGCATTGCGCTGGTAGAGACGAAGACGTTTGAAGTCAAAGATGATGGTAGTGGTGGACGGATTGACTCCCCCAAACCTGTGATCCGCTATCAACTAGAGAACCATCTCGGCTCTGCCAGCTTGGAAGTCGATCAAGCTGGACAGGTGATTTCCTATGAAGAGTACTATCCCTACGGTAGCACGTCATATCAGGCAGGACGCAGTGTAGCAGAAGTGAGCTTGAAACGATATCGCTACACCGGAAAAGAGCGAGATGAGGAAACGGGGCTTTACTATCACGGAGCAAGATATTATGCGTCGTGGTTGGGGAGGTGGACAAGTGCTGATCCTGCTGGAATGGTTGATGGTTCAAATCTGTATCAGTATGCTCGCAGTAATCCAATTTCTTTTACTGATCCCAAAGGTACTGATTCTTACAACACTGTACAGAGAATGGAAAATGGATCGCTTTTAGTTGTAGTTACAGAGGATTCAGGGAAAAGCCACCTTGAGCTTTGGAAGCAAGTCAAGTGTAATGAAGACTTGCTTCTTAAACCTGACGCGTATGCGAGGGAGCGAATAGGAGATGGGGCTGTAGTGGGGATTTATCCCAATGGTCGTATTCAGACAGATGGTGAGCATAGACGGGAGCTAATGGTAGAAACCTTGCCGCTTATGACCTCCGGTGTGGCAGCAGCAGCATTACCTCTTCTCACGGATGACCCTGATAAAAAACTCGCACTCGCTCAAGCTGGGGCGAATGCAGGAAGTATTGCAGAAGGTGTTGCTGGATTTGGCAACCGGATAAAAGCACCTGATACAACAAAGTCAAGACCCAAAACAGTGGAAATTGCACCAGGAGGGAGCAAGCCCCCAGTACCAGGGGGAGGCAAAGGTAAACCACCAACACCAGTACCAGCAGGGGGAGGAGGCAAACCAGCAGCAGTAGGAGGATCAGGCAAGCTAGCACCAGCAGGGGGAGGAGGTGAACCACCAAAGGGGAAAGGCTCACCAGTACCCCCCTTTCCAATGGTGGACGCTGCTGAAGTAAAGCCCGGAACGTGGAGTGATCGAAAAGCCTTAAACTATGTCAGTAATAATTATTATGTATGGGGTATTCCAGATTCTCCTAAAGCATTAGTTGGAATTGCACGATACGATGCTCAGGGCAATGTTTATTTGAAGGTCTTCAAGGGTAGTGATCTTCGCACAGTTGTTGCTGAAGGAAGTATTGGCCAAGTTTCACTTGCAGGATTACCTGGTAAGTTTGGCGATGCGGCCTTTGGTACAGCTATTGAAGCTCGTGTTAATGAACTAATCACAAAAGCTACAGGTCAGACACATATAGCTAAGCAGGGTAATGCTAATGGTGCTGATTTCGTACCTAAGATACCTCCTGAAATACTCAGGAAGCCACCTGCTAATGATAATAATTGATTTGAAAAAGCAAACTTCTTATAGGAGCTAGTAGGTGGGAAATATTCATCTTTACTGTAGAAACAGGGTTGTGCTAAAACAATTTTTCTCTTTACACATTTCATTGCTTATTTAAAGCCTCCAATTAGGAATTGACTACGAAAACTAATCTTCATGCTCCGTGTCAAGCAAATTAATTTGTTTCATTCATGCATCTGGAAAATCCCACTATGCGCCTCATCACATCTCCCCTCCGCTACGATAATCAAGGCTCAGACGTTGCTAATTTGCAAGCAGGTCTGCGGTTGCTGCTCAACAGACAAATGATTCAAATTTCAGATGGTGAGCGACAATCGTTAGAAGCTGCTTTAGCCTACGAAACTCAGCAGCAAGTTTATGGCGATGCCACCGCAGGGCTAATCACCATCTTCCAGCGGCAATTTCAACTTCCTGTCACGGGGGAAGTCGATCACGCAACAGCAGAGCGACTCAACCAGATATTGAGCCAGCTAGGAGCTTTGGAGCCAGATCGCTTTGTGGTGAGGGGTGTGGTGCGGCAGTCTAATGGTGATTCCTTTGAAGGTATTGTGCGTGCCTTCACTCGGGATATAAATACAGGAAATGAAACTGCACTTGTCCAAACAATTAGCAATGCCGATGGCTACTATGAAATCATTTACACTGCCGATCAATTCCGGCACTCTCCCAGTGAAGTTGGTGGCCCAAACCTGATTGTACGTGCCTACAACTATCAGGGACAAATTCTGGCAACCTCTCCCCTCAAAATCAATGCCGAGCAAGAAGAGACGATCGACCTCACCATCACCGTGTGGGAACAACCTACTCCTACCGAAGAAGCACTAATCGTCAAAGGCTCCATTCGACTGGCAGACGATAGCCCTTTCGCAGGTGTAGAAGTACAGGCATTTGACAAAGATTTGCGGCGTCTGGAGCGATTGGGGCAGACCACTACCAACCAAACTGGTGATTATGAAATCACCTATACCCGTAGCCAATTCAGCCGAGTGGAAAAACAAAGTGCTGATTTGGTGATTAAAGTCATTGGACCTATCTCTGAAAGCACACCTCGTCGCACCCTTGCCACTTCACCCACCCTATTTAACGCTCCCCCCGTTGCCGTTATTGACCTGACTATTTCCGCTGATATTGTTAGCATTCCTTCAGAGTATGAACGCTTCCTTGCAGAACTCTACCCTTTGCTAGGGCAAATTTCCCTCGGCGAACTGCGAGAAGATGATGAAGACAACCCAGAAGCAGAGAAATTCCAGGACATCACATTCCTTGCAAGGGAAACAGGAATTAATTTTGATTACTTAGTCTTTCTAAATACAGCCTTCCAATTTAGCAATAGCACCAATCTCGATCCAGCATTCTTCTACGGATTGTTTCGGCAAAACTTACCCGCCGATTTACCTGCTTTACTGGTGTTGAATGCAGTAGCACAACGCCGCGCTCTTGAAATGTCCTTCGACGACAACATTATTCCAGCTTGGCTCCGTTCTCAACTCGATCAAGCCCTCGATCGCCTCCGACAGCTACTCATTGAACAAACATTAGAACAACCTGAAGACCCGCAAAAAGTAACATTAGGGGCTTTACTCAATACCTCTCCAATTCTGCTTTCCAGAGAGCTTCAAACAATATTTTTAATTACTTATCTACAACACGAAGGCTCTGATGAAACCTTCTGGGAAGCATTACAACAGCGACAAGAGTTTCAACAACCAGGCTTGATTGCCGACTTACAATTTACTCTGCAACTAGGACTACTGACTCAAAATCATTTACCCTTAGTCCAAGAATTGCAACAACTCCGGCAGCAAGGCTTCTTACAATCTCCAAAAGACCTAGTCAAGCTCAATGTTGAAAATTGGCAGGAATTGATTACTCGACAAACCAATACCGGTATTGTTGGCGTTCCTGCCGATATTACAGGCGAAACCAATGAGGAAAAAGTCCGAAATTATGCCCAACGGCTCACAGACACTGTTGAGGCGGTCTTCCCAACTGCCACGATCGCCCACAAACTAGAACTACAACAAGGTGGATTTCCTCCAACTGAGCTTATCCTATTTTTTAGACGAAATCCGACCTTTGAGTTTAGCAATACTCATGTTGATACCTACTTACAAGAACATGCAGAAACCGCACTGGCAGGACTAGACAACCCTGACGGAGTTGCTGAGCAACTCAGAGGAATGCAGCGGGTCTTCAACTTAACCCCTCGCCATACCGAAATGCAGGTATTGCTCTCAAACGGGTTACACTCAGCCCAAAGCATTGCTAGCTTTGGGAAAGATGTATTCGTTCAACAATACGGCGATCGTTTAGGTGGAGCCAGTAAGGCGGAAGTCATTTACGCCAAAGCAGAACACACGGCTGCAATGGCAACGGCAATTCTTGCTAAATATGCCACTGGTTTCAATGAGCTTAGAACAGCTGTTACGCCTGGACCATTAACCAATGCAGATGACCTACCCAACTGGGCATCTTTATTTGGTTCTCTTGATTTCTGCGCCTGCGAACACTGCCGCTCAGTCTACAGCCCTGCTGCCTATCTGGTTGATTTATTGGAGTTTTTGAAGAAGCAATCTCACCCTGTAGATGACAAAACTGCTAAAGACGTGTTACTCGCCCACAGTCGCCGCAGTGACATTGGTCATCTTGAACTGTCATGCGAAAACACTAACACGGTTCTACCCTACATCGATCTGGTAAATGAAATACTGGAAAATGCGATCGCGCCTCGAGCTACCAGCGCACCACCTCTGCAAACCCGTGGCACAACTGAAGAGCTAAGCATTAATCCAGAATATGTCAATGAAGAAGCATACAAAATTCTGGCGAAGGAAACCACTGTTTACCCCTGGAATTTACCGTCCGATCGTTGGCTCGAAGAAGCCCGTATCTACTTGGAAAAATTGGGTATTCGTCGTCATGAGTTGATGGAAGCTTTCCAGAAACCAGCAATCCCACCCAATCCACCCAGTTCTACCGGAACTCCTGCCAGCCCAACGAATGAAGCGATCGCACTGGAGTATTTAGGTCTAACTCCTGTTGAACAAAAAATTATTACGAATGTCTCCTCTGCTCCTCTTTGGCAATTATGGGGGTATGAATCAAACCCTAGCACTGGCTTATTGACAAATCTCGCCAAAGTACGAGTTTTCTTGCAAAAGTCCAACTTAAGCTATCAGGAACTGAGTGAACTGCTGGAAACTCGCTTTATTAATCCCGATCGCACAGTTCCAACCCTAAAAATTCAGCCTGAAACAACCTGTGAGATCGACAAGATGGAATTTACAGGTTTAACCGAAGCCCTGTTGAATCGCATCCATCGCTTTGTCCGCCTCCACCGCAAACTAGATTGGACGATGGTAGACTTAGACAAGACCATTACGGCTCTGAAATCCGGAGAGTTAACAAATTCATTCTTGTCTCACCTATCCCACATACAAAAAATTAAGAAAGTTCTAAATCTTCCTTTAGAGAGGGTGCTTACCTTGTGGGGAACGATTGATCGAGACGGAAAAAACTCCCTCTACAATAAGTTATTTCTGAATAAAGCTGTTTTCAATCCTGTTGACTCTAGCTTTGACCTCAGTCGTTCAACGTCACCTAGACCAAAACTATCTGAACATAAACCTCCTGTTCTAGCAGCCCTGCGAATTAACGAAGCAGATTTCGATCGCCTCAGAACTGCAATTCCCGTATCCGATGAAATCACGCTAGAAAACTTGTCTGCGCTCTATCGTTATACGGTTCTGGCAAGGGCCCTCAAACTTCCCATTGAGGATTTTCTGAGCCTGAGAATCTTGCTCAACATTAATCCGTTTGACACAGCACATCCAGAAGATACCTTACTCTTCATTGAGCAGGTTCATAACATCCGAGCATCGGGCTTTTCCGTCTCAGAACTCAACTACCTGTACCGCCATTTACCTGAACCCTCTCCAGTTGCTCCTTCCCTAGAAACGATCGTAAATCTGGTCAAAACTCTGCTGAATGGTCTCAACAAAATTATCAGTGATACTGCACCAGTACCCAACCCCGACCTAGATCTTCTGCAAAGACATCTAACAACCCTGCTAGACAGCAACAAGGCAACAGTGGCGATCGCTTTTCTAAACAGTGTGTCTGCTGATACTCCAGACAATCGCACATTCATCAACTTGCATTTTGGTCTATTTCTACCAACCCCTGATTACACAAAACTGGTAACTAATACTTCTTTAAGTGATGAGCAGAGGACAGCATTCAGAAGTCAAGCAACTGAGTACGTGTTGAATAACTTGTTGGTTTACCTACGAGATTCACTCAGCCGCACTTTAGTGAAACAAACGTTGAGCGAACAGCTCCAGTTAGATAAAACGATTACAGAGTTACTGTTGGAGAAATTATTAAAATCACAAGCGGATTCTAGAATTAGCGCGATCGCAGATTTCCTATCCATTACAAGTGCAGGTCTAGCCGCTAACTACTTCAAAACGCCAGATCTTACAGGGTCTCCTGCAAAGAGAATTGATCCAATTCTCGATTTTAACTGGGGACAGGGTTCTCCAGCGCCAACCATTCCAGCCAAAACCTTTAGTGTGCGCTGGGAAGGTAAGCTTCTAGCACAACATAATGAAACTTACACCTTCTATATTCGCACCAACAATGGTATTCGGCTATGGATAGATGGTCGAGAGTTACTGAAAAAACCGGATTTTGACCCCTGGTCAAATCGAACTTTGACAGAGTTGAGCGACACGATCGCTTTCAATGCTGGGCAACTTTACGACCTCAAGCTAGAGTACACGAACAGTTCTCCCAATGCTCTAATTCAACTGAGCTGGAGTAGCTCTTCAACGCCAAAGGCAATCGTTCCTCAAAGCAATTTCTATACCAATAATATTTACACTCACCTCCATCAAACCTATCTCCGTCTTCATAAATCAGCGTTGTTGATTAATCGATTCAAGTTAACTGCAAGGGAAATTGATTATCTCTCAAATCACGGCACTGATTTTGCAGAGTTTAATCTAAATCAGCTACCTCTAAGCACAACAGCGTTTAAACCCAGTTTCTACCAGCAATGGCAGCGATTAAATGACTTTGTCAGACTTCGAGATAGCCTATCAGGTGCTGAAACTAGCTTACTCGATGTATTTGCTGCTACCTCATTAGCAGAGGCTCAAACAACACTCGCTTTGGCAACAGGATGGGACAGGCAAGCGATTGAATATTTAACAAACCAGTTCAACTTCACGGCAAACAACTTTAAGAACGAGATTAGTCTACTAAAACTCCAACACTGCTTGAATTGGAGCCAACGTTTAGATGTACCTACTAAACAGTTATTTGATTGGAGCCAGCAGACTCCTGATTTTGATCAAGTACAAGCTATCAAAGGTGCATTAAAAGCCAAATATGACAATGACGTATGGATTGCGATCTCTAAACCACTGCAAAATACTTTACGAGAAAAGCGGCGAGATGTATTAGTTTCTTATCTGCTGGCACACCCCAGTCTTATTGGTAAGACCAACCTGGATGATGTGAATGATCTTTATGCCTATTTCCTGATTGATCCGGAGATGAGCGCCTGTCAGATGACCTCCCGCATTAAGCAGGCAATTAGTTCTGTACAGTTATTTGTACAACGCTGCCTCCTAGGGCTGGAGAAACAGGTTTCACTGCGCCAGGAAGCATCTCAACAGTGGAAGTGGATGAAGAACCATCCCGTTTGGGTACCCGGTCGACAAGTCTGGCTTTACCCAGAAAACTTGATCGAACCAGAATTACGGGATGGTAAATCCCCGTTCTTCAAAGATTTGGAAGGCGAATTACTACAAAATGAGGTCACCTCAGATACTGTTGAAACGGCATTTCGTAGCTATTTAGAAAAGCTCGATGGTGTTGCTCGCCTCGAAATCTGTGGAATGTATGCCCAAATTGAAGAAGGCACCAACATACTGCACGTTTTTGGCCGCACGATCGGTGCCGACCCTCGGTTCTACTATTACCGTCGCTGGGTCGATAGCGCTTATTGGACTCCTTGGGAAAGAATTGATGTAGATATTCAGGGAGATCACTTGATTCCAGTTGTCTATGAACGACGACTACGCCTATTTTGGGCAATCTTCACTGAACAAGCCCAGACTGAATCGCCTAATGCTAAGTATTGGGAGATTCAACTGGCATGGAGCGAGTACAAAAATGGCAAGTGGTCAACCAAGCAGGTACTACCTAAAAGCCTCACTTCTAGAATTTCTTCCAAGCTCGAATATCTTCAAAAGGAAGACTTTACCTTCTCCGCGCAAGTGTATGACAACTCGCTAACTATTTGGTGCTTTGAAAATAAAATATTAGGTGGAGGAGGGGAGTTTGGCAAGCAAGGTTTTGGTTTATTTAAGTTTATAGGCTGTTATGGTGAAATCGTTGCTGAGGGTATCAACTACGATTTATCCCATATAGCAGTAGTTGAAAAGTTGTTTAACTTACTACTTCCAACTTCTGCTACTGGTAGTGACCATAGCAATATGTGGATTGAGGAGAAAGGAAATAAAAATAATAGGCTAAGTTTTAAGGGTTATACCAGTCCTCTTCTCAGAAGCTACCCAACAAAAGAGCCTCCCTATGAAAAGAGCTATGAATACACTTTAGGAGTAACTCCTGGCACATTTCGTTTACTCTTTCCACACCAGTACAGCCCATTCGAGCTGTTCATAGATAGTTTACTGGATAAGATAAATAAAGCCCAACCTAATTTAATGCCTCCACGTCAGGCATTTACCCCCTTCTTCTATCAAGACCAGGGTAGAACTTTCTTTGTTACCTCGAAGATTGTTGAAGTTTCCCCAACAAAAACTTTAAAACCGAATTTAGATTTAGGACGATTTCAACAAAATCGTAGCTTTTTGCGTGGAGACGAAATTCTTGCCCTTACTCCTAGTGGACTCGCTAATGGAAGCACGATCGCTCCAATTGGGATTGCAAACTCTGAAATAGTATCTTCTCACGGTAGCATAAGCATGGTAGGAAGCCGCCAACCAGCCCAAATTCCAAACTACCTACTCAGATATTTGTTTGAAACCTTTTATCATCCCTATGTTTGTACATTCATTAAAGAACTGAATCGACACGGTATTGAAGGCCTGCTAAATCCGAATAAGGATTTGATGAAGCCTGCGGCTCAACAACTTCGTCGTCAACGCATTCAACAGGAGTACTTTAACAACACTTATAAGCCGTCGGATGTCGTTAGCGTTCCCTATCCTAAAGATGACATTGATTTCTCCTATAACGGAGCGTATTCCCTCTACAATTGGGAGCTATTTTTCCATGCACCTTTACTGATTGCCGATCGCTTGATGAAGAATCAGCGATTTGAGGAAGCCCAGAAATGGTTCCATTACATCTTTGACCCAACCATTGGCTTTGATCCAAACCCTAATTCGGAAGAAAGTAAACTGGAGCGATTCTGGAAAATAAAACCTTTTTATGACAATCCCAATGCTAAACAGCAGCTTAAAGGTTTACTCTCGCTATTGGACTACAAAGGTACAGATCCAAAACGACTTGACGAGAAACAAGCGCTTGAGATGCAGATTAACCAATGGAGACAAAATCCTTTTAATCCTCATCTAATTGCTCGTTTGCGGATTTCAGCCTATCAGAAAACTGTTGTCATGAAATATATTGACAACTTAATTGCATGGGCCGATCAACTATTTCGCCAAGACACCATTGAATCTATCAATGAAGCAACTCAGCTCTATATCCTTGCTGCAGAAATTTTAGGGCCTCGCCCTCAAAGTATTAAACCGAAACAAACCGTTGCTCCAAAAAGCTACACTCAGCTTGAACGAGATCTAGACGCTATCTCAAGAACTGTAGTTCAGGTAGAAAATCTACTACCTCCTAGCGATACTGTAACTATTCCTTCTCCAAGTGGCACACCTAAGCTAACACTGCCTCCGCTGCTCTATTTTTGTATTCCAAAGAACGATAAGTTATTGGGCTATTGGGATACAGTCGGCGATCGCCTATTTAAGATTCGCCATTGTATGAACATTGAAGGCGTAGTGCGAGAATTGCCCTTGTTTGAACCACCCATTGATCCAGCACTGCTAGTACAGGCAGTCGCAAAGGGACTGGACTTAAGTCGTGTACTGAACGACATCAATACTCCTACACCGCATTATCGTTTCACCTACATGCTGCAAAAAGCGTTGGAGCTATGTAACGACCTCAAGTCATTAGGCGCAGCATTACTTTCGGCTCTTGAGAAGAAAGACACCGAAGAGTTAGCAGCAATCCGTGCGAATCAAGAAACAGCTCTTCTCAACTTGATTACCGAGATTAAGAAGAAGCAGAAAGAAGAAGCAACTATAGCCAGAGAAGGATTAGTCAAAACTCATAGAGTGACTGAAGTCCGCTATCGTTATTATCAGGAACTCCTTGACCTTAAACCACATAGTCTTACTCCTGGTTCTCGGCAAGAAATTCCTGTAGTAGAAGGAGCCAATGGTTCAAAGCAAGCAACTGAGCAGGAGAATGAGAATCTCAGACGCTCTCGACTTGCTCAGGATCGTCAAGAAAATGCTGCTAGTTTCGAGCTTTTGGCAAGCATAGCTCATGCAATACCTAACATCTCAAAAGGCATAGGTGTAGCAGTATCATTTGGAGGTTCCTTTCTTGGAGCAGTAACAAATTCGTTTGCCAAACGTGCAAATCATTGGGCAGGTCAACACACTTACGAAGCAACTAGAGCGGCTACCCTAGCTTCCAAGGATAGGAGAAGGCAGGAGTGGATACTACAAAACAATGTAGTAGCTAAGGAATTAGAGCAAATTGACAAGCAAATTGCAGCTGCTGATATTCGTATTGCAATCTCAGAGAATGAATTAAAAAATCACGAGAAACAAATTGAAAATGCTCAGCAAATTACAACTTTTCTACGCTCCAAATACACCAATGAGGAGCTTTATAGCTGGATGACTAGAGAAGTCTCAACAATTTATTTCCAGTGCTATCAAATGGCTTATGATTTGGCTAAAAAAACAGAAAAAGCCTATCGTTTTGAACGTGGGTTAACGACCTCAAACTTCATTCAGTTCGGCTACTGGGATAGCTTGAGGAAAGGACTGCTAGCTGGCGATCGCCTCTATCTTGCTCTCAAACAAATGGAGCGGGCATACCTTGATCAAAATAAGCGCGAGTATGAAATTAGCAAGAACATCTCGCTAGTTCTCCACGATCCGCTAGCTTTAATCGCCTTGAAGGAAACCGGACAATGCATTGTTGAATTACCGGAAACCTTATTTGATGCTGACTATCCTGGTCACTATATGCGTCGTATCAAATCTGTTAGCTTAACGATTCCTTGTGTCACTGGACCTTACACCAGCGTTAACTGTACTCTCACTTTACTGGCTAACAAAACCCGCATTAAGAGTGTTCCAACCAAGCCTTATCAGGAAGATTTAGAAAATGACGACGATCGCTTTGTAACTAACTTTGCTGCCATGCAGTCGATCGCTACCAGTACTGCCCAAAACGATAGCGGCATGTTCGAGCTAAGCTTCCGCGACGAGCGTTACTTGCCGTTTGAGGGTGCAGGTGCCGTCTCTCGATGGCGAATTGATATGCCTCAAGACTGCAATGCATTTGACTTTAATACCATTTCAGATGTCATCATCAGGCTCAACTACACAGCACGAGAAGGTGGAGCAATATTAAAAGATGAAGCGAAAAAAGCCTTAAAGCAAGAAATTGAGAATGTAACGAATTCTCGCCTTGTTCGCCTGTTTAGCTTGAAACACGAATTTCCAGCAGACTGGCACCGATTCCTGCGCCCTACTGCTCCTGCCGCTAATCAGCCCGTCGCTCATAGCATGAATATCAGGTTAGACCAAGAGCGTTTTCCATTCCATTTACGAGGACAGAAGCTTTTTCTAAACAGCGCCGTATTGTTCTTAAAAGTCAAGGAAGACTTCTCATACAGTACTCCCAAACTCAAGATTTATCTAAATAATGATGCAGGAAATGAGTTTACTTTAGATGGAAGCCCCGTAACTGGTCTACCCTATGCGAAACCGAAGATTGCTCCGTCTTCCATTCCAACTTCGCTTGCTTTGAACATTCGAGAAGGTGACCTTCCAACGTCTACCGATTCTAGTTCTACTTGGTGGCAGAGATTAGAGATTAACGGTGTAAACCGCAGCAGATTAAAACCGGAGGCGATCGAGGACATTTGGATTATTTTCTATTACTCGATAGCTGGAAGTTGATAGTTTCTGAGGATGTATTTAACGACCTTGTCAGGTTAACCGGAACGTAGAATAATTAAACCGCTTTAACCGGATCACGCCTTCTCATATGCTCCCGTCATTGCTTCCCTAGCGAAATCTCCAGCTACTGTGTCTGGCTATAATACAGCTTCCTATCGGGCTACCGGGACATCGAGAAGATGAGGCTTCATCGGGGCATCAAGGTGACGTATGAATCGATGCGAGAATGGTTCCAGAAGTTTGGACAAAAATCCGCCAATCATCTGTATCGTAAACGCCCTTACATTGTAGCCAAATGGCATTTAGATAAAGTGGTCGTTACCATCGAAGCACAGTAATTTCAATAATCGCTGCAACCCACACAGGAAAAGAATTTTGGGGATCTTACGCCTGAATAGAGCAAGTTGAAGAAGAGGTGGCAACACTCTTAAAGCCCTTAACTCATAAGCCTTTTGCCAATTCTACGCTTCATAGACCAAAGCGGAATTCAGCGATCGTCGTTCAAGTTTCGAGATCAACTACAAATAATAACCATTATCTGTAGTTACGGTATTATTGCAGTATGGATAAGCATTTTTTAAGAGAAATCGATCTCACATAAAATTGTGAACGCTGAAACATCTATTCTGTTTGGGCTTTGTGGTTTTAGCGTGTAGGTAATCTTGTAATGAATCCTGTGGTGTAAAATGGGCAAAATCCGGTAAAATTTTTGCATAGTGGGGATTTGATGCTCACTTATTCAACCAGGGGCGCGACTACACCATGACTCAAGCTAAACTGCAAATTGACTACGGGACTGTGAGGTAGCATCATGACACTCTCGACATGGAAATGGACGATCAATCGCTATCACCAGGCGGTAGAAGCGGGGATTTTTGAGGATGTGCCTGTTGAATTGTTGAATGGAGAATTAGTAGAGATGTCGCCCGAAGGAGTTCCGCACTCGTCGCTCAGTGATGAAGCGGCTGAATATCTCAGGGAACAGTTGCGTGGTCTTGCCAAGGTGCGAGAAGCTAAACCGATCACGCTGCCTAACCGTTCAGAGCCAGAACCCGACATTTCAATTGTTCAGTTGCCCGTTGAGATTTACCGATCTCATCACCCATACGTTGAAAACATTTACTGGATCATTGAATACTCGAACACGAGCTTGCAGAAAGACTTGGAAGTGAAGTCTAAAGTTTATGCCGAAGCAGGTATTTGCGAGTATTGGGTGGTTAATTTGAAAACCAGAGAGCTAAACGTCTTTCGGAATCCAGTGAACGGGGAGTACCAGGAGCAAACGGTGTTGACTGAGGGTGTGGTAAGTCCGCTTGCTTTTCCAAACGTGCAAATTGGGGTTGCAAGATTGTTACAGCGATAGTGAGCTAGAGGAGGCGCAGGGGGTATGACGCAAACGAAGCCACAGTTTAAGACGATCGAGGAATATCTCGACTACGACGACGGAACGGATACTCGATACGAATTGGTGAATGGGGAGCTAGTTGAATTGCCGAGTGAAGATCCAATTAACCCGACGATCGCAGCTATACTGCTGGTTGCTTTTTCAGCCTTGGGCATTCGTCCGCGTCAGCTTGCAATCGGACATCAGATTGAAGTGGAATCGCGTGAAGTCACAGCCCGACAGCCAGATCTGATGGTTCACACCGAGGAATCGATCAACGCCTTACTATCTGGTGAAAGAATCATCCGACTGGGAATGCCTGTTCCACAGCTGGTGGTGGAAGTTGTGTCGCTCGGCAGCCCGAGCAGCAAAAACTATCAGCGTGATTATGTTGAAAAGCCGAGAGAGTATGCCGCGCGAGGCATTCCTGAACTGTGGCAGGTTGACCCCAATCGAGCTGTGGTGAATGTGCTGGAGCTGGTGAACGGAGCTTATCAATCCCGACCATTCGCAGGGGACGACCCGGTCCTGTCGTCGCAATTCCCGACGCTACAATTGACTGCGGCGGAAATTCTAAATGCAGGGAAATAATCCGAAGGTTTAGTGGCAATTAGGGGAAGTGGGGATGCCCAGGAAAGCACCGCAAAAATGCTATAAGTGCGCGGCACTGGCGATCAAGCAGGTGCATCAACTCCACGGTTCACCGAAAACGGACCCGCAGAATTTCGTGCGCGATCCGAACATCTCAAGCGATGGCTGTTATGACCCGAAGCTTTGCCCACCGAAGCGATCTCGGCTACGAAATTCTGAGATTAATTGTCAGAAACAGGCGATTAAGCAGCGGGAACAAGTCTTCCAACAACTGCAAATTGAGTCGCCCTACACTGATCTCGCTTATGCTGTGCTGATTGTATATCGCGAGGGCGGATATGATTCTCCGGTGCACGCGATCGCAGGCTCAGTGTGGAAGGGCAATGAGCAGATTGTGGAGATTGCTCCGGTTCACTGCGAGGGCATGACCCCAACGGTAGTCAAGGCTTATACTGCCACGCTGCTGCGTGTTCTGCACAAAGAATACGGCATCCGCAAGTTTGCGGCACAGATTCGACGTGACCCGCAGTGCTGCCCGATTCGTCCTTGCTGTCTGGAGGCAACGGGATGATTCGTCTCGATCTGTTTGAGCATCTCCAAGCAGCGATGAGCGCTCCGCAAGAGGCCCAACTGCTGGATCTCTTGCGGGAATTCGATGCGGTAATTTCAGGTCTAGAGGATCGCGCTGTGCTGGAAGTGGCAGCCAATGCCCTGCTTCAACTGGCGACGATCGTCGAAGCCAAGTACGTGGGTGTAATCGAGGCAGTGAAGGCGGAAGTGCAACCGCGTGGGGCGAGAGACCCGGTGGTGTCGATCGACTTCTTCGATGCCTTTGTGCGGCGATCAATGGTGGTGGATTTCGAGGAATTCATCGAGCCGATCCCGCTACTGCCGCTGCCCTGTAATCTTGAGGGAGACTGGTCGGTTCCCCATGACTTGCGATCCAATTACATTTCAGAGGCAGCCGTGGCGCAGGCAATTCGCGAAGCGATGATTGATGACGCGGTTGTCCTGCTTGATGCGTTACCGGATCGTCAGCCATTGATCGATATTGATGCGATCAAAGACCTTTCGCACGGAGAAGAGATTGAGGCTTGGACAACGGAACTTGTCGCGATGATGGAAAAGCTGCAACAACGCAAACGGAAGACAATTTCATTGCTTGATCTGGTTTGCACCTTGGAGATTTCTCGAACTCAATCAGGACGGAAAAGATGTCTAATCGATCTGTGGATGACTTTTTTGCTCGGCAAACACCCTTATCAGTTACGTCGTGCTGCTCATAATTTCTACAGCTTGGTTGGAATCGAAGTTGTGTGTGAACCCGATCCAAATTAATCGAAGAGTTAGGAGGCTGTGAGATCTGCGGGAAGTCGCAAATACGATCTGAGGCGGTACTGATGCTCCTATAGATGTCAAGGTCTTTTTTGTGTTCTAAGCATGACTCACGCCAGACACTTTAAGAGTCGGGCATGTTTTACGAATGAGATGATAGATCTCTCGTGCTACATAGCGTTTGAGACAGCGGATGATCTCTCGTTTCGACAACCCTTGTGCTGTCCGACGGGTAACGTAGTCCTGGGTCGGCTGATGCCATCGCATGCGCACAATCACGACGCGAAACAAAGCAGCATTGGCTTGACGACTGCCGCCTCGGTTTAAGCGGTGGCGCTGCGTTTTGCCCGAAGAGGCTGGAATCGGACAGACCCCACACATCTTTGCAAAGGCAGCTTCGGAATGGACGCGATCAGCATTCTCGCCAAAGGTGAGCAGCATTTCAGCAGCGGTATCCGTACCAATGCCAAACGCTTGCACTAATTCGGGCGCTGCTTCTTGGGTGAGCTTTGTCAGGTGCTGAGTGTGTGCTTCAATTTCCTCATGTAACTGTCAACTGGTTGCGGGTTTGCTTCAGAGTTGAGTTGAAGTAATGAACAGCAAGGTCAAATTGAGCTTTCAAAGCACCAGAACGAGCGAGTTAATCGTTTTTCTACGGCTTTCGCCCCGATTCCCGTTTTCAAAGGACGACAAATCTGGGTCTCTGCCGCAGAGACCTCCAAGAGAATGAAGGACAAACAAAAGGGTTAGCTCTGGCAGAAATGCCGGAGATTGATCATCGTGTAAGCCAAGATTTTCAAGGCGTAGTGCAACCCACTGATCCGCTCGAAGCGCAGCAGTAAGCGCTTAAACTTATCCTCCCACGCGAACACTCGCTCGATTGTGCGAAAGCGTTCTTGCAAGATGGCTGAGTCGAAACTCGGTTTGCGTCCTCGTTTCGGAGTCTTTCTCCCACGCGGATTTGCAGGAATGTTGGGAACCATGCCGCGATTGAAAATCGCTTTGCGGTTGGCTCGACTATCGTAAACTCTATCCAAACTGACGATTGTTTGGCTCAGATCAAGTCCGACCTGCTTGGCAATCCGGGTCACTTGTGGCAGTGCTTCCGGCAATAGCGGTGACTCGTTTCGATTCCCAGGGGCTGCAATAAAAGGCGCAATCACATTGCAGTTGCGGTCACAGAAAGCAACGACTTTATCTCCTTTGAGATGTTTGTGCCCACTGTATCCAAGATTGTCCCCGCCTTTCTTTGCTGAGGTCGTTGTGCCGTCGCCGTGGATCACGCTGATGTCGAGCAACTCCTGCTGATGAAGTTGCAGAACCGAACCTGCGAAAATGGCATCGAAACACCCCTGGGTTTCATAGCGCCGAAAAGCGGAATAGATTCAAGTGTAGTGGATTTCCGGCTGCCCCGCTTTGTTCTGCTGGATCGGCAGTTCTTTCCACTGGCAGCCGAGGTACAAGAGTTTCAGGATGTAGTTGAAGATCGCGTGCAAAGAGAGCTTTGGTTGAGGACCACGACTGCCGAGGTGCAAGTGGGGCAAGACAAATTCTTCAAACTGTTCTCGGGTCAAATGTGTGGGAATCGATTGCCACTGTTGAGATTGAGCCATTCTTGCTCCAAGCGACTGTCAAACGAAAAAGACTTGAGCCATTTTAGTCAGAAACGGTAGAAGCTCAGACAATCAGGAGCTTTCAGACAAATTCACCCAGGCGGGAAAACCCGCAACCAGTTCAAAGATAGTAGAGGGCATAACCTGTTTGGGTTTCTCCATCAACCACGGCAACCAACGACACCTCTAAACCTTTCTCGACTTGGCTGTGGCAACCATTGTAAAATTCATCTAACCCGAAGGTCTTCTTACCGCTTTTGGCGATAAAGGAACAGTCCATCACCGCGATTGTTAGATGGTTCTCAGGAATCGCCGCTTGGATCAGGGCAGCATTGAACGCCGTGAAGTCGAACCGTTTCTTGAACAGTCGGCGGTAGGTTTTCTCGCTCAGGTCACTGTAACGACTCAAATTGGTAAAGTTCACCTTGCCTCAGAATCGTGGCAAATAAGGTCGTCATCACGCTCAATTGCGGTTTGCGAAAACGCCCACTTTGGCAAGTAGGCTCTGTACAATGCTCATACAGCTATCCATCCGGTGCGTTACATTTACAATTCGCGCCCATAAAGGATGGATGGCTTTTCTGTCTACTGCTGATCCTAAAATTATCCGAACCATTGTTTTCATTAACTCATTCTTTAGGAACTTGTTTAAGGTGAAGGATCAAGTTGTGATCTTATACAGTTTGAAATTACAGTCGAATTCCGATCTAAAACATCAGCTTTGCAGCTAAAGGGTTTATTCTATGACCTCCCATCCGTCCGAGCAGCAGAATTCACCCCAACCTTCGATGGAAGCGTCTGATCTAACGCCGCAGCCCGAAATTGATGCTCCCTTCCCGATCGTGGGGATCGCTGCTTCTGCGGGTGGACTAGAAGCGTTCAAACAATTACTGAGCCATCTCCCAACTGATACCGGAATGGCATTTGTGTTGATTCAGCACTTAGCACCCGATGCTAAAAGCTTGTTGAGCGAGATATTAAATCGAGTGACGGAGATGCCCGTCAACGAAGTGCAAGATGGCATGACGATCGAGCCAAATCAAGTCTTCGTGATTCCACCGAATACGAAGATGACGATGGAGGATGGAACACTACGACTGACAGCCCGCGAAAAGGTATATGGCAAATATATGCCGGGTGATGCCTTTTTTGCGTCCTTAGCCGCCGATTGCGGACACAAAGCGATCGCGGTTGTGTTATCGGGGACAGATAGCGATGGTTCAGTGGGCTTGAAGGCGGTGAAAGCGTCGGGTGGTATCACCTTCGCTCAGTGTGAAGGAACCGCACAGTTTGATGGGATGCCAAGTACGGCTGTAGCGACGGGCGCAGTCGATTTTGTGCTGCCGCCCCAACAAATTGCCGAGGAACTGGCAAATCTCAGTCGCAGTCCCTTTGTTGCTCGCCCATTTTCGTCGATTGTGGCTGAGGAATCTCTTGAAAGTAGCGAGGAAGCCCTGTTCACAATTTTCGCGCTGCTGCGATCGACGACGGGTGTTGACTTTAGCCGCTACAAATCCAACACAATTGATCGACGAATTCAGCGTCGGATGCTGCTCTACAAGCTGGAGCGATTGGAGAATTATGCTGAGTATTTACAAGGGCATCCGGCTGAAGTGCAAGCATTATATGAAGAAATTCTGATTCACGTCACTAGCTTTTTCCGCGATCCTGATGCTTTTGAACTGCTGCAAGCGCAAGTTTTTCCAACTATTACGCAAAACAAGTCGGCAGAATTTCCGATTCGTATCTGGGTGGCAGGCTGTTCGACCGGTGAGGAAGTCTACTCGATCGCGATTTGTTTGCTAGAGTTTTTGGCAGATAAAGCGACTCAACCCCCGATTCAGATTTTTGCCACCGACATTAGCGAGATGGCGATCCACAAAGCACGAGCGGGCATTTATTCCGAGAATCAAATGGTGGATGTTTCGCCAGAACGCCGCCGCCGATTCTTCTATACGCTGGAAGGCGGCAATTATCAAATCAACAAGATGGTGCGCGAGCTGTGTGTGTTTGCACGGCAGGACTTAGGTAGTGATCCGCCCTTTTCTAACTTAGATTTGATTAGCTGTCGGAATGTGCTGATTTATCTCGGAGAGGCACTGCAAAAACGGGTCATGCCCATCTTTCATTACAGCCTTAATCCAACCGGATTTTTGCTCCTGGGAACCTCAGAAAGCACCGGGAAATACTCTGACTTATTTACAGTAGTCGATAAAAAGTGCAAACTCTATACCAAGAAGCTAATCGCCAATCGTCCGGCGTTTTCCTTTGTGACCAGCAACTATTCGATCGTGAAGCCCGATGAGCGTTCTCGTGTGAACTCGGTTGCGATCGAGCGATTTGACTTACAGAAAAAGGTGGATCAACTGCTCTTGATTCACTATGCTTCCGTGGGAGTGGTGGTCAATGACAAGATCGAAGTTCTGCAACTTCGGGGAGATATCGATCGCTATCTCAAACTCGTTCCTGGAACTGCCAGCTTCAATCTCTTCAACATGGCGCGAGAAGGCTTGCTGATCGAGCTACGCGCCGCAATTTATCAGGCACAACGGCAAAACGTTCCCGTCACCAAGACTGGGGTACACCTGACACAGGGAGAGCGATCGAGCATTGTGAATCTTCAGGTGATTCCGTTTAAGACCCCAACCGAGGAACGTCACTTTTTAGTGCTGTTTGAAGAAGCGCCTCCGATTGTGAGCAATGCGATCGAGTCGGAGAGCATACCAGGAGATTTAGAGCGTGAAAATGCTCGGCTGAGACAGGAACTCGCCTCCGCAAATCAAGAGCGGATGGCAATACACGAATATCTGCAAGTGGTAATCTCAGAACAGGAGCATATTCATCAAGATCTCAAAGTTGCAAACGAGGAAATCCTGTCGAGCAACGAGGAGTTACAAAGTACCAACGAAGAGTTAGAAACAGCGAAAGAAGAGATTCAAGCCACCAACGAAGAACTGAATACCACGAACGAAGAACTTCGCAGCCGCAATTCGGAATTACACCAAGTTAACAACGATTTAACGAATTTACTTGCCAGCATTAACATTCCGATTTTGATGCTGACAAACGATTTACGCATTCGACGGTTTACCCCGATGGCGCAACGCTTGTTCAATTTCATTCCGGCTGATGCTGGACGACCGCTCAGCGATATCCGAGCCAATCTGAACATTCCCGACTTAGAACCGCTGATTTTAGAAGTTCTAGACACACTGAGCGCCAAAGAGTTAGAAGTCCAAACGCAAGGCGGACATTGGTACACGCTCCGCATCCGTCCGTATCGCACTATCGAAAATCAAATCGATGGCGTGGTGATCGTCATGATTGACATTGACGCGCTGAAACGGAGTGGCACTAAGCTCGAAGCAGCCCGCAACTACGCAGAAGCGATCGTGGAAACAGTGCAAATGCCATTGATAGTGCTGGAGTCGGATTTTCGAGTCAACACAGCGAATCGATCGTTCTATGAAACGTTTCAGGTTTCACCGTCTGAAACCGCACAGTCATCGATTTTTGACCTGGGTAACGGGCAGTGGAATATTCCCGCACTGCGATCGCGCTTAGAAGACGTGCTTGCCGATAATGTCCCGATTCATAATTTCGAGGTCGAGCATCAATTTGAACACATTGGGCAGAGAACGATGTTACTCAATGGTTGGAAAGTTCTTCAAGAAGGTGATGTGCAACGAATTTTGCTGGAGATCGAAGACATTACTGAGCGCAAACAGTTTGAAATCGAGCGATCGCGTCTACTTGAACAAGAGCAAGCCGCTCGTCAAGAATCAGATCTGGCAAATCGTGCCAAAGACGAATTTCTCTCAAATCTCTCCCACGAACTGCGAAACCCGCTCAATATCATGCTGGGATGGTCACAAATTCTTCGCACCCGCAACCTAGAAGAAGAAGCTGCCGCTCGCGCGATCGAACTGATCGAGCGCAGTGCAAAAACACAAGCGCAGTTGATCAATGATCTGCTGGATGTGTCGCGGATTATCAGTGGAAAGTTGAACCTCAACACTCGACGACTCGATCTGGCGATGGTGGTGATAAGTGCGATCGAGGCGGTGCGGCTAGCGGCAGATGCGAAGTCGATTCAACTCGTTTCGCATTTAACTTCGGTCATGGTTGTGGGCGATGTCGATCGCTTACAACAAGTGCTTTGGAATCTTTTGTCGAATGCAATTAAGTTCACACCATCCGGTGGACGAGTGGAAGTCACGTTAGAATGGGTGGAGAATCAAGCGCAGATTCGAGTCAGTGATACAGGGCAGGGTATTCCAGCAGATTTACTACCCTATGTCTTTGATCGCTTTCGTCAAGGAGATTCTAGCAGTACCAAAACCAGTCAGGGACTCGGACTCGGCTTATCGATCGTGCGGTATCTCGTCGAGCTTCATGGAGGCACGATTGAGGCAGCAAGTCCCGGTGAAAACCAAGGTGCGACCCTAACCGTCAAGTTGCCGCTGCACTTCACGCAGAATGCGACTCAGATAGAGCCTTCATCTGAAGAGGGGCGATTGCCGACCGATTTAGAATCAACCGATACAGCAGAACAGATAGATTCATCGATCTCTGAAGTCCCCTCACTAGCAGGGCTGTGTGTTCTAGCAGTCGATGATGATGCTGGAAGTCGCGACTTGATCAAATGGATATTACAAGACCTTGGGGCTGAAGTAGTCGTTGTTACCTCAGCAAGAGACGCGATCGCAGTGTTAACCGAGAATCCTGTCCGATACAACTTGCTGTTAGCGGATATCGGAATGCCAAGAGAGGATGGTTATTCCCTGATTCGTCAAATCAGAGCGCTTGAGGTCGGCGGACAGATTCCCGCGATCGCGTTGACGGCTTATGCTAGCGATCGAGAGCGTCCGCTCTCGATCCAGGCTGGATTTCAGCTCCATCTGACGAAGCCGATTGATTCAGTGCAATTGGCAAACGCGATCGCTAATCTGGCAAGATAAATCAGGAATGGTTCTAAAGGTAGACAGCAAGTGTTGAATGCGCGAATAGTATAGAGATATAACAAAACATTAAGGAATGTTAATCATGCAAGCCAACAAAGCAACTGAATTACCCCCAATCGCTGAAGCATACAATGGAGCTGATCGCAACGCTTTCTTATTTGGTTGGAAGCCTCAAGCTGAACTCTGGAATGGACGCTTTGCGATGATCGGTTTCACCGCATATCTACTTTGGGACTTGGCTGGCTACAGCGTCGTCCGCGACCTGCTGCATCTAGTGAAGTAGAAAGTAAATCTTTTACAATTAGAAGAATGCAAAGCCCTTTTCCAGCGATTGGAAAAGGGCTTTTGACTATGGTTGCCTAGAACCTAAAGTAACCTGAGTTCGGGTTAAGCCGGAAGCAGCAAATTGTGGTTAATCGCAATTGAGGGCTTCTTCGGTTGATGGCAATACGCAATCAGCCCACCGAGAATGTTGACAAAGCAGTTGACCGCAGAGCGATGGCGCGAATGCTCAATCTGCGAAATGTTCTTCAACTGGTCAATGATCGTTTCGATAATGGAACGCTTGCGGAGCAACAGACGGTCGTTGAGAGGCATTAATCGCTGTTTCATCTTGCGTTTGAGTTTAGTGATGAGTTGAATGCCTGCGGTGTTGAGCAGTTGTTTGGCGAGCTTCTGCGACACATAGCCCTTGTCAGCAAATACTTTACCGAACAATTGCCGCAACAGTTGTGGCACAGGTTTGCGGTCATCGGTGTTGCCAGGAGTCAGGATGATGTTGAGCAATTCGCCTCGGTCATTCACCACCAGATGCAACTTGAAGCCAAAGAACCAATCGACCGAGGTTCTGCCCCGCTCGGCAATGTTCTCAAACACTTTGTTGCGCTCAATCCGGCGGTTGTGGCAGACGCTCAACGCCGTGGAATCCATGAAACTAATACCGCTACACGACCCGAAACACGAGCGCAAGTAGGCGCACATCGGGACTAACGTTCCTGGAATCCATTCGATAAAGCGTTGATAGCTCACCAAGCCCGGAAATGCACCTGTCCACTCGCTCTGGACTTTCTCTTGATAGTAGGTTTTGAAATTGCGATAACACGACTGATGAAACGCTATCAGAATCGTCATGATTTCGCTCACGCTCAGACTGCGGCGTCGATTGCGTACTTGGAGTCCACTTCCCAAAAGTTGCTGTTTCCAGCGTGGTTCAAAGCTGTTGCAGAAATCATCGACCGAGCAGAACAGGTCTTCTAGACTAAGCATGAGGGCAAACTGGGCGCGATTTTTAGCAATTTCAGCCTATCGGGTTTGCCCCTTTCTTGTCTCAATCCTTATCCCGAACTCAGGTTAAAGTAGAAGTGATGGAATTCAAACAGCGACTTCTTGTGGTGCAGTTGTTTGGTTTGGAGACTGCACCTTGCCTAATAAACCGCGTAATTTTTCGCCCTCAATCACTTCGGTTTCCAGCAGTTGAGTCGCGATCGCTTCCAGCAAATCTTGATTCTGACGCAGAATTGCGAGGGCGTGTTCGTGCGCGGTTTCCACAATCTCTTTAACTTCGATATCGATCGCTTTTGCCGTATCGTCGCTCACCATCCGTCGAGGATTGGGCGCATTATCTAAGAACATCGCCTGCTGCCCTTGCTGATACGCCAATGGACCCAGTACTTTACTCATGCCGTAGGTCGTAACCATCCGCTCCGCTAAATCGGTTGCCCGTTGCAGATCGTTAGAAGCACCCGTCGTAATGCTGCCAAAAATGACTTCTTCCGCCGATCGTCCTCCTAATAGCGTGGCAATTTGACCTCGCAGTTCAGCTTCGTTCATTAAAAAGCGATCTTCTGTCGGAAGCTGTAAGGTATAGCCGAGTGCTGCCATTCCGCGAGGCACGATCGAAATCTTCTCAACTTGACCACTTCCACCCGTTAAAGCTCCAACTAAGGCATGACCCACTTCGTGATATGCCACAATCTTCTTCTCGGTTTCGTTGAGCACCCGACTCTTTTTCTCAAGTCCAGCTACGACTCGCTCGATCGCTTCTGCAAAGTCCTCTTGAGCTACAGTTAAGCGCTGATTTCGAGCGGCTAACAGCGCGGCTTCGTTGACCAAGTTGGCAAGATCGGCTCCGGCAAATCCAGGAGTGCGGGTTGCGATCGCCTTCAAATCGACATCCGGACCGAGTTTTACTTTCTGAGCGTGAATTCTCAAAATCGCATCGCGACCGGAAAGATCGGGACGATCGACTAAAACTTGCCGATCAAACCGACCCGGACGCAATAGCGCTTGGTCTAAAACTTCGGGGCGGTTCGTTGCAGCTAATACAATCACGGTTGCATCGGTTGCCGCAAATCCATCCATTTCGGTGAGCAATTGATTCAGTGTTTGTTCTCGCTCATCGTTGCCGCCATACATTCCGTTACTGCTGCGAGATCTGCCGATCGCATCGAGTTCATCAATAAACACAATACAAGGAGCCTGCTTTTTCGCTTGATCAAACAAATCCCGGACTCGCGAAGAACCGACCCCGACAAATAGTTCGACAAATTCAGATCCTGAAATACTG
Source organism: Cyanobacteria bacterium FACHB-DQ100 (assembly GCA_014695195.1). Classification (NCBI taxonomy): domain Bacteria; kingdom Bacillati; phylum Cyanobacteriota; species Cyanobacteria bacterium FACHB-DQ100. Next base: position 127,251 of record JACJNW010000026.1, read on the forward strand.
AAGAATGGAACCCCTGCTTCACCTGCTACCGCTTTCGCCAGCAGTGTCTTTCCAGTTCCCGGAGGACCTACTAATAAGACACCTTTCGGAATCTTTGCACCAATTGCTGTATATCGTGCGGGAGTCTTGAGAAAATCGACGATTTCAACTAACTCGGTTTTTGCTTCTTCGACTCCTGCAACATCGGTAAACGTAATCTTTTCTGATTCACCTTCAACGTAAACCTTCGCTTTGCTTTTTCCGATCGACAGTGCTCCCTGGGGATTATTAGCACCCCGCGCTAGAAAGAACTGCCAAATTGCTACAAAAATCAGTGGCGGAATCACCCAACCGAGTAGACTAGTAAACCAACCATTTCTCGCGGGTGGTGTCGCCGCAAACTCGACCCCTTTTTGTTCTAAAAGTTTAGGTAACTCTAAGTCAAAAATCGGAGTTGTAGAAAACACTTGCCCTGGAGTGCCATCTTCTGTTTTTAGTTGATACCGAATTTGATTTTGACCGACTGAGACTTGGCTGACCTCTCCTTCCTGGACTTGGTGAATGAACAAGCTATACGGCACAGCCGGGACTTGAGCACCTAACAAGTTGGGTAAAAACAGATTGATGAGCAGAAATGCTCCCGATACGGCTAACAAAATGTTTGCAATTAAGCGAGAACGAGGCGGAGTCGGTTTTTCTTTAAGCGCCATGCGTGTTATCAATCCTTTTGACTTAAAGTCTTCAATGAGTTCTTTAGGCTACAAAATTGTTGAATCAATTCTCAAGTATCAGAAGTTGGAGTTGGGGGCATTGAGTTTAGAATTCTGCTTCGACTGGTCGCAGCGTTTTTTTAACTTGCAATCGCTGACACAAAATTTTGTCAGACAGAACTGCGCTAACCGTTTCGCTCGTAGAAATCTCTAACTGAGCTTCTAGAGGTGCTTTGAACAAGAGCCTTTCTCCAGGAAAAATCACACGCTCGAAATACCAGTTCTCAATGTTCTGAATTCGAGCAATCTGGATTCGAGAAGTAGGGTTCATGTAGTAGCAAAGTACTAAATCGGTCTCATGTCGATCGAGGGAAGAGCTTAGTTGTCTCATAGAAAAATCTCATGGATACAACAATTCAGATGCAACACAGCACTCCATCAACAAGAATCAGTGATTGTAGAGTTTCGAGCTGTAGCAACTAAAAATCAAAATGAGGTATCAGCCTCTACAGAAATTCGTCAGTTTGAAGCTTGGCTTCAAACCAGCATTTCCTCACGACAGTAGCTACAGCGCCAGTAAAGTTGTCCCGATCGCACATGACGAAGTAAAATCCTTGAACAGTAAGGACAAACACACTGGCTGGAAGCTGGCGCATTCGGGGGCGGGAGAGACTGTTGCTCATGACCTGTAATTGTTTCGGTTCTCAATTGTCTTAAATTGATTGATAGCATTCCCATTTTTTTAAAAATCGAATTACAGCGAAAGTTGTACTGGCAGAACTACAGTACAAGTACTTCATTACACTGTTTAGCCGTGATTGTAGACTAAAATTTAGTATCGCATTCTGCTACTGGAAAGTATGTTTTAGTAATTGTCTAATTTGTATAGTTATTGTTTGAATTCCACTAAAACATTCCAAAGACGCAGATGTAATTGAACTGTTTTCACAAGAATAAAAAGAGACTTATGCCTGGACACGACATTATTGTGATTGGAACTTCAGCCGGCGGACTCAAAGCGCTAGGCGCGATCGTTGGCGCTCTGCCTGCTGCGTTAGATGCTGTTTTACTGATTGTTCAACACCTCGAACCCAATAAGCCTAGTATTCTTCCTAAAATTCTTTCAGACGTTGGTTCTCTGCCTGCGGTTCACCCCGTTGATGGTGAAGAAATTCAACCTGGGCGCGTTTATGTTGCTCCGCCTGATTATCATTTGCTGCTGAATCAGGGCTATGTGCGAGTCATCCGTGGACCGCAAGAAAACCGATTTAGACCCGCGATCGACAGCCTCTTTCGTTCTGCTGCTCGCGCTTATGGTCCGAGGGTGGTAGGAGTCGTTCTGACAGGCTATCTCGACGATGGCACGGTCGGCTTGCAGGCAATCAAGAAACGGGGCGGCGTAGCGATCGTGCAAGACCCCAAAGAAGCAGAATATCCCAGCATGGCAAAGAGTGCATTGCAGTTTGTCAGGGTCGATCACTGTCTGCCCCTGGCTGAAATTCCAGACCTTTTAGTGCGTTTATCAAAAGAACCCACCGAATCAGAGGAAGCTTACCCCGTGACTCAAGAAATCGAAGTCGAATCGAACATTGCTGAACAAAGAATGAATACCCAGGAATTTTTGCAGAATGTCGAAGCGATCGGAACTCGAACGACCTACACCTGTCCCGAATGTAGCGGGAGTATTTGGCAGATTGGCAACAATGAGCCGCTGCGGTTTCGCTGTCATACGGGGCATTCATTTACAGCGAATGTCCTGCTAGCAGAGCAAACCCAAAACCTGGAAAATGCCCTTTGGTCGGCGATTCGAGCAATGGAAGAAAAAGTCACGTTTTCGCGTCAAATGGCAGAACGGATGGAAACTCACAACCATCTAGACTCAGCCGCACAATACAACGATCATGCGGATCGCTTGGATGAGGAAGTATCCCTGATTCGGGGAATTGTTCTGAATGGTTTTGCGACAAAACGAACTATTGCTGAAGATGAGGAAGGACAACCCGCTTAATCTGCTCGTGCAGGTGTGAGTCGAGGCACAAATCGTTGATGAATCAATATGCATCGATTTGCATCGATTTGCGATCGCGTTTCAATAGAAGTTTCAATTGTGTTTAAGTTGTATCACTTTGATTAAAAACGCTCAAAAGTTGCAGACTCTAACAGGTTGCTTTCCTCAAAAAGATACAAAACAGGTTGGGTTGCTTTGAGTAAAACAGAAAGCATCAACACCGAATTAGGAGTGTCTCACTTATGGCTACAACTTTGATGGGAGTGCCAAGTTTTCGTAATGCTCAAAGAGTCAGCTTTGTGGGCGGAGAAGGAATTGTACGAAACTACAAACCTGAAGCTGAAACCTGGACTTATTACATTGAGATGGCGCTAGGAGTAGAGCCTGAGTTTGGCAGAATTGGTGCAGAAACAATGGTGGTTCTGGCTGAGTCAGATTTGCGAGCAGCATAATCTTCAAGATGCTTTGGTTTGCGCTTTATACAACAAACTGGAGATCTCTTAAATGCCTATTCCGCAATATGCTTTATTTTGCCTGATGGTGCTTGTCTCGCTCTTGATATCACTAGAGCGAATGGGAACAGCACTGGATGAAGCTGACATTGGAGGTTTCTGCATCTGGACGTGTGTTGCAGGAACGATCGCAGGCTTACCGATTTTGTTGTGATTGAAGGGCTTTAACCCATTCAATGCTGCTGGAAATGCAGATGAACTGCTTTTTTGAAAAATCTCATTACAACCATGAATTCTAAACAGTTGTCGAACTTCTCATTTTTGCTCTCCTTGAAGTACGGCATCTGGATTCTCTGGACTCCTCTCTGGGTATTCGGAACAATCGAGCGAGTTGTAGCTGCCTTTGCTGACCATTCCATCTCGCCTGTAGACTTTCTGCAAATCTCGATCGCTGCTTTTTTTCTATTCGGTTGGCTGCTGTTAAAGCCATCGTTGTACCTTTGCTCTGATATTGAGCAAAGCTGAAATTTGACCAATTCTGTAATTTTTAATCACTATTGAATCAACAAGGAGTTACCCATGTCTGGACAAATGTGCTGGCTATCTAGCTCAAATTATCAGGGTCAATTGATTCTGCATTTAAGAGAACGTTCGTTTGAACCTTGGCTGCCCTACACGGCATGTCCTCAACATAAAGTCCCTGATTATCTCATTCCTGGTGGTTCCAAAGGGTGGAGTACCTACCAAAAGCTGAGGCAAGCAGGCTGGACGTTAATCCCCACTGCTCAAGCCCAAAATGCAGTCATTAGACCAGAAGTTCAACGGGTCTAAAACAGTTAACTCCACTGCCATTCTCTGTCCTCAAGTTCCTTCTGAGGTAACAATAAGGTTACTTCAATTTCCTGCCGAACTGCGGCTGTTAGTGCACAACCCGTATTCAGACAATCTATCAGCAATTGATTCGCAGTATAGTACTGTTGCAACAGGTGCTGCTGCTCAGGACTAAAGTTCCATTGATGCTGAGTGTTACGATGCTCAGAGACGGCTGCTCTAAGCTGCTCTGCCCAACTTAGAGCGCTCGTTTTCCACCATGTCTGAAATTCTTTTCGATCCTTTGCTAGGTCTGGAAGTTGGTCTTTAAGCTGTTGCAGCGATCGGTGTAAATTGGTATCCATGACCAGAATTAGAGCATTGTCGAGAGCATCAACACAGGCACGAGCATGAGTGACATTGCCAGCGTCGGCTCCTTTAGCGTAGCGCTTGGCACTCATCGTACACTTTCGGACAAGATTATCTAATGCCATGTCGAGAAAAACTCCTTGATCTAGTGTTGAAGAAAGTGCGAGAAGTGGCACGAGTTGTGGCTGATGTGCAAGGGCATGGTGAAAGGCGCGAATTGCAGTCGGCGAGGGAGGAGCGGCAAGCGATTTTTGGTGTGCCCAGCCTAAGAATTTTTGTACATCCTGATCTTGAGCCACAAGTGCATCAATCTGCCGCTTCATCAACAGCACAAGCGGATCTGCACTTCGCAGCATCGCCGCCGTTAACAAAAAAATTTCCCGCCAGCGAGGATCGGTAATATGACTGACTAAGCGATCGAGGGGTTGCTCTGTGGCTTGCAGGTTGTAATTTGCCACAATTTTTCGTGCTGTAAAATATTCTTGAAAGGCTAAATCGGAAAACGAGAAAATCCCTCGTACTCGCTCGGTGAGTAGTCCATGTTGGAGTTCGATCGCTTTAAGGATTCCTTCGCTCTCGATTTGCAACTCTTCTAGCTCGATTTCTCCTCCGGGGAACTGCGAAGCAATCGTGCTGCGATTTTCCTCCAGGATCATCGAAGCAGTCGGCAAATCACGAAGATAGTCGCTAATGTATTCCTTAATGCTGTGTTGTTCAAAAAAGCACTTACCCTGCTCGAATGTGATCGCAGCAATCTGACTCAGCAGCTTGAGTTTTTGGGGCAATGAGAATCCTTGATACAGTTCCTCCCGCTCAAATCCTTTTGCTTCATCCCATTTGGACAGCAAAATATCGATACATTGCCGATAAAACTCCGATCGCTGGCTTGGGAATTGGTGCTGGTACTGAAACATCCAGCAGGCGAGATGTAGAAACAAGGGAGTTGCGGCAAGTTGGCGGAACGGTAGATTTTCGGACAGGTTGAGTTTCTCAATAAACTGACCTGCCTGTTCTCGCCCCTCTTGAGGAGTGATTTTTGTCAATGCCTCAAACCACTTCTGTCCAAAGGCAGCAATTTGAGCTTGAGTAAACGGAGCAATTTCAACATCAGTGAAGCGATTCAAGCTGAGTGATTTCGCTGCGGTGCGACAGGTGACAACAAATAGATTCTGTTGATAGTTTTCCGAAAATCTACGAATCTCCTTCACGACTGCCTTACTGTCTTGACCGCATTCATCTAACCCATCAAGCAACAGCAACATTTTTCCCGATCGCAACAAGGCTTCAACCACGTCGGAATCTGAAATGCCAGAGGTGAGAAATTCCTCGCGAATGTAGTGAATTAAACTGAATTCATCCATCGCTCTAGACTCGTCAGCAAAATCCCGCAGCGTGATAAAAATGGGAATCCGATTTGCAGCAAATCGACCCCGGTTGCACTGAATGGCGAGATGCTGCAAGAAGGTAGTTTTACCTGCTCCAGGTTTGCCCAATATCCGAAGCTTCGAGTAGGTTTCGACGGCTCTTGTTCCCTCCGTTTGAGTCTGAGACATCTCGCCGAGTCCAAAGAGATCGAAGTCTTTTGATGTAAAGTTTTGCAGGTCAGAAATTCCTAGCCATTGTTGGCTGACGATTTCTTCCAAGATGTTGACATCAATGTAAAGGTCGTCAATTTTGATAGGACGGCTCACGTTCAATAACTGCAACGTGCCACACTGATTTTGCACTTTGTCCTGACGTTGTACTCTCACCTGACGGACTAGGCTCTCCATTTCCGGAGGAGTTTCATATGCCTGTTTAGGCTCTGATCTTGCGATCGCAGAATGTTCAGCGATGTCTTGCCAATCTAGCCCTAAAGCAGAACACAATTCGATAAAAATATGACGTTCCACCGGACGACCTGTGAAAAATCTCCAAACGGGTTGGCGGGTCCTAAGGTTCACTTCCATTGCCAAGCCTTCCTGCGTCCAGCCCGTGCGATCAAAGGCGCTTTTAGCTTGTTTGATTCCCGCTTCTGTCGCTTGGAACGATCGCTTTGCCATCGGAAAACCCCTGTGCTCAAGATCCATTACCCACAAGCGCCTGGATCTTAATATTTATCTTTAGAATCGTAATCTTTCGGTAGAAGCAGAGTCCGCGAAACTGAAGTGATTTCTGCTCTAGGAAATGCAAGTGCAACGATTGAAAATAAGTCCTCTTTTGGATATCTCTAAGGTAAGAGGTAACTAAGCTGGGTTGTAGAACACACTGAAATTTAACCTTAGTCGAGTTACAAAGTGAACACTTTAACGACTCCATCAATTTCCGTGGCGGATCGCATTCTAGTCGTCGATGACATTGAAGATAACTCTGTTCTGCTTCAAGTCGTTCTAGAGCAAGAAGGCTACGAGGTAGATGTGGCAAACAGCGGTCGAGAGGCATTAGACAAAGTTGAGTACCACCAACCCGACTTAATTTTGCTGGATGTAATGATGCCGGAAATGAATGGGTTTGAAGTGACACAACGGATTCGGCAAAACAATCGTATTCCCTTCATTCCAATTTTGTTGATTACAGGGTATGACCAGTTCAATTCAGCAGAAGAATTTGAATTCGGTGCAGATGACTTCATTCGTAAACCCGTTGACTTTAATCTTTTGCTCGATCGTATTCGCACTATCTTGCCCGAGGACCGCAACGATCAAGCGTTCCGAAGCCGTTAATCGCTTCGAGTGAAATGACCAGCGTTCGTGTTGCTTGCTTTATGCAGATGCGACTAATTCACTAACGATCGCGATTACTTTCTCTGGAACAGCAGGTTTAGTTAGATGACGCTGAAACCCGACGGAGATTGCTTGCTGCTGATCTAATTCTCCAGCGTAAGCGGTTAGCGCGATCACGGGAACTTGTTCACCATTGGGCAGGGAGCGAATCTGATTAAGCAACATATAGCCATCCATCTCTGGCATTCAAACGGGCGGCATGACAACTTTTCGAGCGATTCCTAGCGTTTTGAGCGTCTGAATTGCCCACCAAGTCACATCAATCTGCCACCATTTCCAGCCTGCTTTTGCCACATTCGGATGAGCATGATGATTATTGTGCCAACCTTCTCCAAATGCAAGCAGGGCTACCCACCAGAGATTACGCGACCCATCTTCGGTGTCAAAAGTTCGATTGCCAAATAGATGAGTGGCTGAGTTGATCAGCCAAGTTGTATGCCAAAGCAATACAATTCGAACAAATACACCATAGACGACGAATGACCAACCACCGATCGCATAAAGCAGCAGTCCAATCGGTAGTTGTAAGAGTAGGAAATAGCGATCGAGCCACAGGTAAAACGGATCGCGAGCTAAGTCAGGTGCGTATCGGTAATAGGTTTCAGTCGCAAAGAATTGATCGCGTGGATAAAGAATCCAAAGAATGTGACTCCACCAGAAGCCCCGTCGAGCAGAATAAGGATCTTTCTCGACATCTTCAGTAAAGGCGTGATGTAATCGATGTCCAGATACCCAGAAGATTGGACCTCCCTGCATTGCAAGTGCGCCCAGAAAGCCAAAGGTATACTCTAGTGCCTTCGGAACTTGGAAACTGCGGTGAGTCAATAAGCGATGATAACCCAAACAGATCCCAAGGCTGCCAAATAGCCAATGAAGTGTAAGCATAACTCCGAATGCTGACCAAGAGAAAAACCAAGGCGCAAGGAGCGCGAGCAGATGAACTGTGCTGAAAAAGACGACATTCGTCCAGTTCAGTACGAGCGGTTGCTGTTCTGTTAAAGCAGAACTAGAAGATTGCACAGTCACAAATTTCCTTAGACGTATTAAAGTATTGGTGTAACAAAGCCTGAATTATGCTGCGTACAACTCTGTTTTAGAGAAAGTTGCAGAATGCCATCTACAGCTTTTGAATGTTTTATCAGAATTTGTATAAGTTATACGTAAGTTATACGTAAGTTATACGTTGATTTAGATTGAACAGCAGTTTGCCAAAATTAGCTTGATTAACGAATTCCTAAACTGATGGTTAAGACTCAAATTCTAAGTCAGTTGCCCGCTCACTTTAGCGATCAAGTTCTTTGCTATTATGTCAACGCTGCCGCTAACTCAAGCTTGCCCGAATCGTCAACATTTCAAACTGGTACCTTAAGCAAGTTATTTTGACTGGCGACAAGCCTTTGTTTGAAGTATGTCCGGGAGCTGAACTCGAAATCTATATTTTCTGACGACTCACGCACAACTCGCATTAAGCCTTAATTTTGTTTTACCGCCTCGCTAGTAATGGCTCTTCGTCAGGGATTACAGGTTCATAGTCTTGACAGTTAATTGCTTCTTCTGTCAAAGCTTTGCATGGATAGAGTGTACATTTCAAATTGTACTCCCCTGTAAAGAAAGTACAGTCACTACAGGGAACTTGATGTAATCGTTGAAGATTTGCCCAACCTTGCAGCAAAGCTTGCCACATCGAGATTAAGAAGCCGATAAGAACGAGCCAAATACAAATTGTGAAAATTGCTCTTCCAAGATGTGAAATGTCTTGAAGTAAAGCCGCTATCAGCATGGTAGAACCTTAAGGAGTTTTAATCAGATGTGTGAGAACCCATAGAGAAAAGCGTGATATCTGAACTTGCTACTAATTTAGTATTTTTAGTATTGTTGTCGCCATGAGAAAGAGGTCTGTTGCTTACTTGATCAAGTGCAGAAGACTTCGCAGAACGCTCACGCCTGCCAAATCCCACAATAGATAGGCTGCAAATCCGATCATTGCTAAACGTCCGTTCCATAATTCTGCTTGGGGATTAAAGCCGAACAGAAAAGCATTGCGATCGATACCATTGTATTCTGTAGCGACGGGAGGTAATTTGGTGGCTTTGTTAGTTTGCATGATTTACATTTCTTAATGAACTCCTTTCATGGTATTGACAGAGTTCACGTTTGCTATTGACCTTTAGAGGCATCTCTTCACGATTCGGTTAGATTCGTGATCAAGGCGATGAGTTGAGCATCATTGATCGGTCTTGCAATATGAATCTGAAAGTTAGCCCCGATCGCGGACTGTGCTAAAAAGTTTCCGGCGCTCTGGTCTGTCGAATTAGAGACAGTTCACTCTCATTGATAGAGGAGTAAGCATAAAGAATGAAGTAATCTAATCAAGCTGTAGCACTTTAACCGATTTTATGCTGATTGTTCATCACTTAAATAATTCTCGCTCTCAACGTGTATTGTGGCTGCTAGAGGAACTCGGATTAGAGTATGACATTCAGTACTACCAACGCGACCCCGAAACTTTATTAGCACCAGCATCTTTGCATCAGGTACATCCTCTAGGAAAATCTCCTGTCGTGACTGACGGGGACTTAACTCTGGCAGAATCGGGTGCGATTGTTGAATACTTGATCGATCGATCGATATGGTGAAGGGCAGTTGATTCCTCCACCGGATACATCCGACCGATTGCGTTACACCTATTGGCTGCATTATGCTGAAGGATCGGCAATGCCACCACTACTGTTAAAGCTGATCTTCGATCGCATCGAACAGCAATCGATGCCGTTTTTCATCAAGCCCGTCGCCCGTTTGATCACAAGTCGGACTAAGCAAGCCTTCATCGAACCTCAACTGATGCGGCACCTAGACTACTTAGAAGCAGAACTTGGAAAAAGCTTATGGTTTGCTGGAGATGATTTTACAGGCGCTGACGTTCAGATGAGTTTTTCGATCGAAGCAGCAGTTGCACGAGCAGGTTTAGACAGAAGCCGCCCGAAGTTAATTGAATTTTGCGTTGCCTTTGGCACAGCGTAGCTGCCCGCATTCACAGTCGTCCAGCTTATCAGCGGGCATTAGAAAGTGGCGATGCATACGAGTTTGCAAGTTGATAACAACGCAGTTTCTAGAATCTGTCATCAAGTCAATCGCCTGCGATTTCTGCAAGCAAAGGAGAATCTAAAAAACACAAGCGCTCGCAATAACGCGATCGTTCCATTCTTAAACAACCTGCACAAGCTCTGAAATAGTCCAAACTCTACAATCGCAAGCGTATGTCTATCCTTGAGATCGCGGTTAGTTAATCCGAAAAATATCCGGCAAATTCTGAATGCGTTGGGCAAGCTCAGAGATTTGAGTATAAGTGGTAATCAACTCTTTTCCGTCCACATTGAGTTGACGAGTCGGATACTTCTGAAAGACTTCAATCAGTGAAATTCGATTGTCGCCACTGGCAGACAAGACTAGCGCGGCTCGAAGGGCTTGACGATTTGAGGCGTTTGCAGGTGTTTGAATGGTGCGACCAATGCGATCAAGCGCAAAATCTCCTGCTGGACTGTTTAGCACACGATCAAGCGTAATCAGTCGCACCGGAATTTCTCGGGTGAGGGCGGATCTAACTGCCTCTGGGCTTTGGTTCGTGCGCCGTAGATAGTAACTAATGGTCGAAGACTGCCTACCTGTTTGGGCAAACTCAGCCAGTTCCTGAACGGAAAACGTTTCACTGAACGCACCATATCGAAACACGATTGCGTCTGCTGCGACCGCTGAATGACCCCAAACTAAGGTGCTAACACCAATGACCAAGCCTGCAAGACTGTGGCGAATTGAGGAAAAGAGTTTCATAAATTGCGAATTTATAAGATTGTTCTCACAGTCTACAAAGTGCTTTTTACAATCAGCCCTCTCAAACGTTAGAACACTGGTGAGGATGACGCATCTTTAGACAGGTTTATGAGGAAATGCCTGAGATTCACAAAGAAACCTTTGTGCATGAAGAAGTGACAATTAAACTGAGGCAAGTTGTTTTACTTTCCCTTCCAAGGACTGCATAATTGCCTGGTACGGCTTGATGAACTTATCAATCCCATCTTTTGCAACATCCTCCATCACTTGGTCAAGATTGATATCGATGTCTGGATCTTTCAGATTCTCGATCAGCGTGTGTGCTTTATCTAAATCTGTAGTTAAGCGATCGGCAACATCACAATGATCTGCACAAGCTTCGATTGTTGCGGGCGGCAGTGTATTCACCGTATCTGCACCGATCAGCGCATCCACGTACATCACATCGCTATAGGTTGGGTCTTTCGTTCCTGTGCTTGCCCACAGTAGACGCTGAACATTTGCGCCTTTTGCTTTGAGTGCTTGCCATCGATCACTGTTCACCAGTTCTTGATACTTCTCATAGGCAAGTTTGGCATTTGCGATCGCAACTTTCCCTTTGACCGCACTCAACTGAGCTGAAAATTGCGCTCCATCTGTTCCAACCGTCTTAAGCTTTTCGTCAAGGAGTTCATCAACCCTGCCATCAATTCGACTCAAGAAGAAACTAGCAACGGATGCAATCTTGCTGATGTCCTGATTCTTCGCCACACGCGCTTCTAGTCCACGCAAATAAGCCTCAGCCGCATCAACATAGTTTTTCAGGCTAAATAAAAGCGTGACATTCACATTGATGCCATCTCGGATCACTCGTTCGATCGCTTCAAACCCGCTCAGCGTTCCAGGAATCTTAATCATGACGTTTGCGCGTCCGATTTCCTGATAGTAGCGGTGAGCATCCTCGATCGTCGCTTGCGTGTCATCTGCGATCGTCGGACGAACCTCGATGCTGACATAGCCATCTAAGCCGCCTGACTCTTCATAAAGCGGTTGCAGAATATCACAAGCATTCCGAATATCATCAAAAATTAGCGATTCATAAATCTGCTCAACTGACTTTTGAGCTTGAATGCCTACTTCAATATCAGCATCGTAAAGCTTACTACCAGAAACTGCTTTCTCAAAGATAGCTGGATTAGTCGTAATACCGCGAATACCCCGTTTTTCAATCATGCGTCGTAGTTCACCCGACTGAATCAAATCACGGGTCAAATTATCCATCCAAATACTTTGTCCATAGTCCCAAACTGCCAAAATCTGATTACTCGCCATCATATCCTCCTAAATCGCTATCTGTTCTTGACTTTTTCTACTTCGATTGAACTGCTTCGCGTCGTCCCAGTGGTGACTGTTCGTAGTGTTGTAGTAGATCGGCTGGGTTGTCGTAAATTGCGATCGCATCTACAAGCTGAGCATCATCAAAGTCTCCACAGCGAAACGCAATCACACTTACTCCAGCAGCAGAGGCAGCTTGAATATCATAAGGGGTATCTCCGAGCATAATGGCTTGCTCTGGTTGCAGTTGCACCTTGCTGAGCGCCGCTTGTACCAAATCTGGCTCAGGTTTAGAAGCCTCGGCATCATCAGAAGTTGTCTGCGGTTCCTCACCAAGCAAGTCTTCCACTTCAGCAGCTTTCAGTAAGCTCGATAACTCTTCGCTTGTGGCTGAACTCGCAACCACTAATTTGAAGCCATCTTGCTTCATTCGTTGAATCAGATCTCGTGAACCAGGAGCAGGCGCTAAATCCGCACTGAACTTTTCAATGATCAATTCTTTTCGTCGATCGGCAATCTTTTTACCAACTCCTTCTTTTCCATCGAGTTCTGTAACCATGCGCGGAATCACCTGATCGCTGCCCATCCCAATCAGCGGACGAACTGCTTCAAATTTAATCTCGTATCCCTGCTCTGCAAACGCTTCGACATAAGCATGAGCGTGAGCATCATTACTGATGACCAATGTGCCGTCAATATCGATGAGTACACCTTGAACTGTCATGATTTAACCTTGATTACTACGTTCTTCCATTGCGCAAGATCTAGAAGCACTTACATTTCACAGAAAGCGATCGCTACATTCCTAGCTCACAAAACTTTGTCACGAAGACTAATTGCGACCAATCCACTTTTCAGCATGGAGTCTCTGAACCACGCCCATTACCAAAACATCTAAATTTACTTTACGTTCATCGATCCAGAATGGCTCAAGCGTTGATGAATGCGTTCCAGCGTTAGCCAGCGAAAACCCTCGCTGCCCCTGAACGTCGTCATCAAAAAAGTAAACAATGAATTGGTCTTGTCCTCGATTCCAATGTCCAATCACTTGTGAACACTCGGCGTGAGTATAGCCCGGAAGCAGCATTTTTTGTTTCTGAAACGTGATATTCACGTCTGGAAGCTCTAGGTTATCTAGCATGTTTTGAAGCGCAGGTACATAGTCCTGCTGCACAAAATCTGCAAATGGTTTTGTCTCAGCACCAGGCGCTTTAGACTTCTTCTCTTGTGCTGGCTGTGCCGTTTTCTCTTTCGCTGGTTTTGCTTGAGATCCAGGCTTGCCCTCGATACTCTCTTTAGTCGTTCTGATTCTAGATTCATCTAGATTTAGAGCGTTGGGATTGTCTCCACTCACTGCACTGGGATCAGGAGCATTCGCTGAAGGAATGCTTGAAGCTTGAGCTACCGTTGTACTAACAATATTTTCTTTGATAACATCCTTGGCATTTCTGGCAACACTGATGTTTTCTTCTTCGAGCGAAGGTGCTTCTTCAGGAGAGTTAGGAGCGTCGTCACTAGATTCATCTCTCTCAGCTTGAGGGGCTTTATCTATTTCTGGCTCAACTGCTTCAGGCTGAGATTCACCAGTTTCAGAAGTTTCTTGCTTAGAGAGATTTGTGATTGCTTCAGATGACATGAGTACTTAGCCTGGAACGACTGTTGAAATTCTGTCTATATTTACTAGCGTAGAGCCTCAATCAATTGTTTCGTCCTCCTAATTGCTGAGAAGCGAAAAGCCTCTCGTCAAAGGGTTGTGTCGCAAAAATGGTAGGGTGTGAAAGCTCAATTTTCTCTAGCCCTGCTCTAAATGACGACCGATTCCTTGTTCAAATGGCGGCACTTTTTGCCTGAGATCATCTTGCTAAATGTACGCTAGTACTTCGTTATTCCTTGAGCTACCGAAATTTGGAGGAGATGATGCAAGAGCGCGGAGTCGCCGTGGATCATTCGACCCTCAATCGGTGGGTGCTGAAATTCGCGTCAGAAATAAACAAGCGGATTCGTGGGTTCTTGAAGCCCACGAACGACTCGTGGAGGGTGGGCGAAACCTACATCGAAATCCGAGGAGAGTGGAGATACCTGTACCGAGCGGTGGATTCGGAAGGCAACACGCTGGACTTCATGCTCAGTGCGAAGCGGGCTGCCGCCTTGCCATCCCGCTTTTTTCGCAAAGTGTTAGAAGCCAAGCATACTCAGACTCCCCGAGTGATTACCGTGGATAAAAATGCAGCGTATCCCGTGGCGATGCATGAATTGAAGCAAGAGAAAACATTGAAAGCCGAGACCGAATTGCGGCAGCGCAAATATTTGAATAACCTCATTGAGCAAGACCACCGGAACATCAAACGAATTGTAAAACCGATGATGGGCTTTCAATCGTTTAACACGGCGAGAAGAACCTTGCGCGGAATTGAGGCAATGGCTATGGTTCGCAAAGGACAAGTGAAAGAAATTAGTCAAGGGGACAGTGTATCTTAAGCAAGATTCATCAACGAACTCTTCGGAGTGAGTGCTTAAAACAATACGGACGAGACCAGTTCGTTTGTTACTTTAAAGTCTTTGCGACACAACCTGAATTGGGAGTGCTACAACTCTACTCTCCACACTAGGAAAAATCTTTAAGATGCTAGCTTTAATTACTGTCCCTCTACAATCAACGCCTCAGTTGATGCGAGGTCATGTCTCATCGAACGCGCTCGATCGAAGTATGACAAATCGGCATATTTGCCCATGCTGTTCCTATGTTTTACTTCGACCTATACGATCGGGAAATGTGTACTGGCGTTGTAGCCATTGTTATCAAGAAATGCCTGCCTGGCTGTAACCTATAGCACACTCCAATACCCTATTAGGCTACTATATGAGTATTGGCGCTAGATCAGATGCTACAGCTCTCTGAAGCGGATCATAACCGAGCTGTTGAGTAATCCTCTCTCTCGCTAACGCACGGTACTCCCAAAAATGTTCTCCAGCAGCGCACAATCCCAAATACATATTGAGAACCTGCGGTTTCTTGAGCAAAATAATCCAGAGTTGATACCAGAATTGTCTCCGGATCTCTGGTCGGCATATTCCCTGATGCCAGATTAGTTGGGCAACCAGTGGCAACCCCTTACTCAGCGGAAATTGCATGGTTTGCTTTCGGCTTTTCAAGGAACCGATCTTGAGACATTGCTGTAAACAGCGTCTTAGATAATTCTGAGGCTCATACAGTGTCCAAAATCCTTCAACATACTCTCTAGCAACGTCTGTAATAGGGCGCGTTGGAATGAAATTCATTAGAGTATTCTGGTCACCTGTCGGATGGCTGTTGCCTTCAATTAATCGCTGCTCCTTTTTAAGCCGCTCCCAAAGGGCTGTATTGGGTAAAGCCTGAAGGATGCCTAACATCGGTTGAGGAATGCTGGTTTGTTCGACAAATGCTTGAATGCGATCGCCCGCCCCTGCTCGTTCTCCATCAAAACCGAGAATAAACCCTGCATAGATCAGCAAACCTGCCTCATTAATTTTGTCACAGGCTTCCACAAGCGGATTACGAGTGTTTTGCAGTTTGCGGGTGACTTGTAAGCTATCTTGGTCAGGAGTTTCAATGCCAAGGAAAACGGCAAAGAAGCCTGCTTCACTCATCAATTGGAGCAATTCATCATCCTCTGCCAAATTGACTGAGGCTTCCGTAATAAAGCTGAACGGATAGTTGTGCTGTTGCATCCAGGGAATCAGTTCCCGCAGGAAGCGTTTGACGTTTCGCTGATTGCCAATAAAGTTGTCATCCACAATGAAGAGTGAGCCACGCCAACCCAGGTTATAGAGGGTTTGCAACTCAGCCAAGGCTTGGTCAGGTTCTTTTGTGCGAGGTTTGCGACCATAGAGAGAAATAATGTCACAAAATTCGCAGTTGAAGGGACATCCGCGTGAAAACTGGATTGCCATCATCAAATAGGCATCTCGTTGCAGCAAATCAAAGCGTGGTACAGGGCTTTGGGTGACATCCGGCTTCTCAAGGGAACGAAAGATTCCTTGAGTTTCGCCACGATCAATCGCTTCCAGGAATTGAGGAACCGTCATCTCCCCTTCATCTAGGATCAAGAAATGGGCACCAGCATCGAGGGCATCTTGAGGCACAGAGGTAGGATAGGGTCCACCTACGGCTACTTTCTTACCGAACCGAACCGCTTTGCGAATCAATGCTTGAAAGTCTGGCTTTTGCACCAGCATGGCTGAAAGAATCACGAGATCACACCATTCCCAATCAGCTTCGGTTTCACAGTTAACATTGCGATCGAAAAACCGAATTTCCCAATCGGATGGCAGTAACGATGCAACTGTAATAATTCCTAGCGGTGGGATCACTGCTTTCAATCCAGCCATTTCCATGAAGCGATCGTAAGACCAGAAGGACTGAGGAAATTGAGGATAGAGCAGTAGTACTCTCATAAATTTCTTTAATAATTTATAGTTGACCTTGATGCAGTGAGAAGCATTGTACAAATAAGCAATTTGAAATCTTTTAGATTTCCTTCGCATCTTCTACAGTGACGACAAAGCATTGATCCATGACAGTTAGAACAGTAATACAAAGTCCCAACTGGATAGGATGAAGTAAACCGACGAAGTAAACCAGCAGAACAACGGAGACAAATAGGCTAGTTCGTCACGCTTTGATCAAATGCGGTAGTAATCAGTACACTAGAACTCGGACTCAGTCGGACTCAGTGCAGAAGTTGATTTCAGATGCATAATGATAAACACCAGCATTGCAAGGCATTTACATTACAAGAAACGTAGGTTATATCATTTGTAGTTTTCGTCTATCTAAAGTATGGCAAATTGTAAAATTGATTAGTTCATTACCAGGCTATTTGAGGGCACTTGTACAAATTGACTCAGCCGGTGAATGGATTGAGATGGTCGCTCAATTAGTGAGTCAGGCTTCTCGTCGAGAGTGAAACTTGTAAAATTACCCTTGAAAGCTGTCGAGTCCGATTACCAGGAGTCCATTTTCAGTTTCAGGCAGGAGAAATGGGATGAGCGAGACTGGGAAATCTATACCCGTAGACTGGCTGGTTGTGTCGCAAAAATGATGGTTCTGTTGCAAAGATCTTAAAGTGACAAACGAACGGGTCTCGTTCGCGTTGCTTTAAGCACTCACTCCGAAGAGTTTGTTGATAAACTCGGCTTGAGACACACTATTCCCTCGACTGATCCCTTTCACTTGCCCTTTGCGCATCATCGCCATTGCCTCGATTCCTCGTAGCGTTCTCCTTGCTGTGTTGAACGACTGAAATCCCAGCATCGGTATGACAACCCGTTTGATGTTGCGGTGGTCTTGCTCAATGACGTTGTTCAAATACTTGCTTTGCCGTAATTCGGTCTCAGTTTTCAATGTCTTGTCTTGCTTTAATTCATTCATCGCCACGGGATACGCAGCATTTTTATCCACACTAATCACTCGGGGAGTTTGAGTATGCTTTGCTCCCAGCACTTTGCGAAAAAAGCGTGCCGCCGCCTTCCCATTCCGCTTCGCACTCAGCATAAAGTCCAACGTGTTGCCCTCAGAATCCACGGCACGGTACAGGTATTTCCACTCCCCTCGGACTTTGATGTACGTTTCGTCAACCCTCCAGGAATCATTCGTGGGGTTCAAGAATGGACGGATGCGTTTGTCTATTTCTGGCGCGAATTTCAGTACCCAGCGATTGAGGGTCGAATGATCCACCTCGACGCCGCGCTCTTGCATCATTTCCTCTAAGTCTCGGTAGCTCAGAGAATAACGACAATACCAGCGCACATTCAGCAAGATGATTTCTGGGAGAAAATGATGCCATTTGAACAGAGAGTTCGCCGTCATTTTGAGCAGGATCAGAGAAAATTGGGCTTCCACACCTTACCATTTTTGCGACATAACCGCTGATACACAGTTGGGCTGTGTAGGCTACCGTGTTGGGAATTGAGAGCGGTGCGTCCGGTTTGCCAAAAAGAAGTGGTAGATAGACTGTAAAGCCTGCATCAACAATGCGCCGCGCTAAGTCAACGCATTCTGGAATCATTCCCGGTAGTTCATGCATAAGAATAACAGCAGGTCCATCGCCTTTGTGGAAGACACGACGATTGAGTCCATCATCAGAAAAATCAAACCCAACAAAGTCATGCATTGAAATTTTCCTTGCCTAGCAGTAAAGGTTCAGCATAAAAGCGGCTGTGCTCAAATTATATCTGTAGCAATCTTTAGAGGATATCAAAAACGGTACTGTCAACTTAACCGGGAGTAGTTAAAATTAAGCACGGTCATCCCTCAATCGTCAGTCTCACTCCAGTTTACGCAACATCTTTCACACTAGTGATTTCTCACCAATCCTCTAAGCGTTGGCGCATCTGTTCTCGGTATCGTTTTGCACTCAGGTCATGTTGCTTGGGATGAAAGTGGGATCGAATCGGGTCAGCAGTAGAGACAAATCGTTGCGCTTTCCCTGGAGACTTCGTCGCATTCGTCGTTCTCGCACTCGGGTCGATTGGTAAGAGTTCTCCGCCCGATTGTTCAACCCTTTGTGCTGTCGATGCTCCACACTTGGCATCACTCGTTTCTTTGCCGCTTCGTAACTCTTCAGCTTGTCGGTCACCCGTGGCACGAAGCTCTGTTTCTTCAACAGCTTACGGAAGAATCGCTCTGCTGCCTTCGTGTCTCGATGTCGTTGCAGCAAGACATCCAGCACGTTTCCTTCACTGTCCACCGCCCGCCACAAATAGTATTGCTGCTTTTTGATTGTGACCACCATTTCATCGAGATGCCATTTGTCCCTGATGTAGGAACGCTTGCGCTGTAACTGATTGGCGTATTGCTGTCCGAACTTCTGACACCATTCTCGAATCGTTTCGTAGGTTACCTCGATGCCCCAGTACAGCATCATTTTCTCGATATCTCAGTAGCTCAAGGGAAAAGTGTAATACAGCCAAACACAGTAACTGATGATTTCACCGGGAAATCGATGGCGGGAATACATGGGCAAGCAGATGCGATCAACATTGGATTGGATCAGTCCGATTATTCTACGTTCCGATTAACCTGACTGCGAGGATAGAAGAGTCTTTCTGCTGCCAATCTGACTCATAACCTGACCGGCTTTGTGCCTTTGTATTGATTTGTCGATTGGCAGCAGAAAGACCCTTGTTGTTTGTGTGGCTTGGGCATCGTGACCTGATAGGAGCCTGGCTTGAAAAAGTCCCATCGCAGTCTTGTCCGCTCACCCAGTCCTGCAAGCAGTTCTGCTCTTCAATCAGGCGGTGAACGATGACACAGAACACAATTGATTCGACTCAGATCATCATCGGTGTAGATACACACAAAGACACTCACGCTGCGGTGGCTCTGAATGCCTTAGGCACACGATTAGGAGAGCGCATCGAGCCTGCCACGCCAGCAGGATACCAACAATTGTTGAATTGGGCGAAGACGTTCGGACAACAGGTTGCATTTGGCGTAGAAGGAACCGGATCATATGGCAAGGGTCTGACCCAGTTCCTGCGTCGTCAAGGACTGAAAGTGGTGGAAGTGAGCCGCCCTTGTCGTCGAGGACAGCAACGATTGTAGGGCAAAGATGATCTGCTCGATGCAGAAGATGCGGCTCGACAAGTGCTAGCTGGACAAGCCACAGCAACGCCGAAATCGAGTGAAGGAGCAGTGGAAATGATCCGGATTCTCAAAGCAGCACGAGATACCGCCGTCAAAGCACAGACACAAGTCATGGTCGCACTCAAAGCGATGATTGTCACCGCCGATGCAGCACTACGAGCACAGTTGGAACCCCTGTCCACTCCTCAGTTGATCAAAGCGTGTCAACAACTCGAAGTTGGGACACTTGATACGCCGATAGCGGCAATGCGCTATGCCCTCGCGGCAATGGCAAAACGATGGGCACAGTTGCATGAGGAAATTGAAACGCATACCCAGCACCTGACAACGCTCACTCAAGCAGCAGCCCCTGAATTAGTGCAAGCGTTTGGTATTGGCACCGATACGGCCGCCGAGATGCTGATCACCTTTGGTGAGAATGCCGAGCGCGTCCATTCTGAAGCTGCCTTTGCCAAGATGTGCGGCGTTTGTCTGATTCCAGCGTCTTCCGGCAAAACTCAGCGGCATCGCCTCAACCGAGGTGGGAACCGTCAGGCGAATGCTGCCCTATTTCGCGTGGTCATTGTCCGAATGCGATGCACCAGCCGACCCAGGACTACGTTACCCGTCGCACCGCACAAGGACTGTCGAAACGAGAGATCATTCGCTGTCTCAAACGCTACGTGGCAAGAGAGATTTATCACCTCATTCGCAAGCCACGCTCAACTTCCGAAGTGCCTGACGTGAGTCAGGCTTAAGAACACAAAAAACACTTGACATCTATAGGAGCATCAATACCAGCCGATTGCATTCCCGAACGAGGATGGTACCCACATGGGTAATCTCTGGTGCGATACCGCCACAAGGTTCAGATTGCGCTCTGAGGATTTCCGTTGTAAGTCTACAAGCGGTTTCTAGCATTCGCCCTAGGTACCAGGCTTTAAAGACAACACAGGATACTCAAGAGACGACAGAGGATGAACCTCCGAATCCTGATATCCTGATAATGAGTGGGCTTGACCTAGATGCAACTTAATCTAACAGATGGTAGTTATCAGTTCTCCCCTCTAGATTGCACTGCTGCAATCACGCCCATGATTCAATCCATTAGAATCCCAACCGCTCCGTCTCGCCGTCGATCACCCGCCCCGGCAAACTCTCCACTTTGGCTACGAGTCACGGCATGAACACCACCAAAAAACATATTTTGCTGCTGCCACAGCTCTAGCACTTGATCAAATGGAAAAATGCTGCGGTCAACCACCAGTGACTCAGAGGTTGGTTCCAGGTTAAATACTCCATCTTCCCAATGGATTCGCGGACTGTTCACTGCCTGCTCTACCGACAGGTTGAAATCTAGCAGATTGGAAATCACCTGCAAGATCGCCGTGCGAATTCGATTAGAGCCGCCAGAACCGAGCACAATCTCTGGCTGATGCTGCCGCAGAATCATTGTTGGAGCCATCATTGAGGAGATACGGACGTTCTCCTGCCAGCTGTGAAAGCCATGCGGATGCAGGTCGGCTTCTCCCAGCATGTTGTTGGTCATGATTCCCGTCCCCGGAATCACATAACCCGAACCTTCACCGTTAGAAGTCGTGACGCTGGCGGCGTTGCCTTCACTGTCAATGGCACTAAGATGAGTTGTGCTGCCCCATTTATTGACTGGATGAGGACTTAACTGCTGGGCATAGGTAGCCAAATGGGCAGACGCTAAAAATTGCTTTGCTACGTCAGCCTGATAGAGATTGGCATCAAAACCATCGGCTCTGGCTCGGTTAGTTAGCTGCATAACGCGAGCCAACAGGCGCACTTGTTCAGTCGAGCCAAATTTCAGCTTTGGCAAATCTGTGCCTTCTAGCAATGCTAGCGCAAAAGCAATCAGTGCTCCCCCGGAACTGGGCGGTGGATTGGTGAGAAAAGTTCTGCCGCGATAGCTGGTTGTCAGCGGCTGCCGCTCAATTACCTGATAATGATGCAAATCAGCTAGCGTTAAATAGCCCCCCTGCGCTTGACAGTCTTTCACAAGCTGATGGGCAATCTCGCCCCTGTAGAAGCCGTCGGCACCCTCTGCCGCTAGGTAGGACAGCGTTTCCGCCAAATCGGGCATCGTAATCAGCGCTCCGGGCTGCGGTAACGCTCCTTGCACGGTAAAGACCTGCCGTGAGCCAGGGTTATTGAGCAAAATCGGTGCCAAAATCTGATAACAGTAGCTCTGGAAGGTAGTGACTTCAACTCCAGTTTTGGCGTAGTGAATGGCGGGTTCAGCGACCCAAGCTAACGGCAACCGTCCCAGTCGTCGATGGACGTGCAGCAGTCCGCCGATCGTGCCCGGAACGGCAATTGAACCCAGCCCAATATGAAACTCTTGTGAAACGCTGCCAAATCTGACTTGCGCTGGGTAAAAATCAACTGCATCTCGCGGGCGCTTCTGGCGTGGCGTTTGAGTGAAAAAGTCAAATAGAACGTTTTCTCCAGCCTGCGTATGCGCGAGCAGAAAGCCACCGCCTGCGGGAGAAGTCAAAGTGGGTTCAGCGACAAAAGATGCCATGACTGCTGCCACAACCGCATCAAAGACATTGCCCCCCAGCCGAAACATCTCTAACCCGGCTTCGACGGTTTTGGCGTGTCCTGCGGCGATCGCACCTTGAATTTTTGGGGGCATAGGGGCTGTTTTAACTTTTTTAACTTTTGAGTGTTGAGTTAGTTTACATAAGAAATGCTTTTACAAGACGGCTCTACTTCGCCTCACAACGAAACTTGTCCTCCTCCTGTCGCTGAAGTTCCTTCGGTGTATCTCAAGCACAATTTACCAACGAATTTATCAACGCAATGTTTTGAGTAAGCAATGACTCGATTGCCGCCTCGATCGTCGATTGATTGCTTAGGCAAGTCCACGATCGCCAGGATAAGCAGAAATACTTTGTTCAAAACTAAAAAAGTTACCCGGATCGTATTGCTGTTTTACCTGCTTCAATCGTTGCCAATTACTTCCGTAGTAGGCGGTTTGCCAGTTTTTAATCGAGCGATCGCAGTAATTTACGTAGCATCCCCCGGTGACATACGGCTGCATCGCTGAGCGGAAGTTCTGCACCCAGTTAATGTGAGCAGCCTGCTCCTGCGTTTTTGTCCAATATGCCTGATATTGAATGTTCCACTTCACTTGGCGATGGAAGAAAGCGGTGGCACCAGAGGGAATTTTGGCGATCGCGCCACCATAACTATCAAATTGCAGCACCACATTCTGACTCGGCGCTTGCCTAAGGAATTGAACAATCGTCGCAATGCCCTTTGCATCCAATGGACGAGCAACATAATCAGAAGCATTCTTGAATTTCGTCTGTGAACCATGCCAATGGGCTAAGCGCTTTGGATAATCTGGCTTCAACCCAGCAAAGGCATAAATTGCTCCCAAGTAAGGCAATGTCTCGAACGAGCTTTCTTTCGGTGCGATTGAGAATAAAGGCGCGAGTACATTGCGTAATTCTGCTTCGGTTCCCACAAATTGCCCCACCACGTAGACCGAGCTTCCCGGTGTGAGTTTCAAAATGCTCGTATGGCGATCGTCACTCTCTGGTGCAAAAGCTTGCCACTGTTGAATCACTCGCTCTATCTCGCTAGCATCCCATTTGAGTTGATAGACGGTGACTTTATCGATCGCATGAGTTTGGAACTTCAGTGCCGTCACAATACCAAAATTTCCACCTCCACCACCCCGCAATGCCCAGAACAGATCGCTATTCTGAGTCGCACTGGCGACAATGAGTTTTCCCACAGCCGTTACCATTTCCACAGATTGCAAGCTATCACAAGTCAATCCTTTCCAGCGAGCGAGTAATCCATAGCCGCCTCCTAGTGTCAATCCGGTAATGCCCACCGTTGCACAAGACCCACCTGGAATGGTTACCCCTTCTGCGGCAAGGGTTTCATAAATCGGAACGAGTTCTGCGCCAGCTTGAATGGTTACTTGTCCTGTGGTGCGATCGAATCGAATCTGCTCCATGTCATTGAGATCAATAATCAGCGCATCATCTGCAACCGAAAACGCCTCATAACTGTGCCGTCCGCCCCGAACTCGTACTGGAACTCCGCTCATCTGCGCCCAATTTACAGCGTTGACGACATCTTGCACAGACTGACAGAAGACGATCGCCAGTGGCGAGGCAGCAAATCGCGTATTGAAGTTCAGACGCGCATCTGCATACCCTACTTCGCCTGCGTAAATGACTTTTCCAGTGAGTTCAGCCATTATATTGTCCCAAATCGCTTGCTTTTCATAGACACAAGCAAACTGAGGAGCATTTCAGAAAATTCGCACTGGAGAATAGCGATTCCAATCCGTATTTCCCTCCCTGAGACGAACCAGAAAGAGACGGTAATTACGGTAGTAGAAAAATGAGAAAGTGTTTCACACTTCGTTACATTAAAGAAGAAAGAGCAAAGGCGCTCATAACAGCGGAGGTACCCGATATGAATAACAACATTCGTGTCGGCAGTTTGTTTGGAATTCCTTTCTATGTCAACCCGTCCTGGTTTTTGGTGTTGGGTTTAGTCACCTTCAGCTATGGCTCAGGATTGGCAGCCCAATTCCCAAATTTACCCTCAGGGCTATCTTGGGGTTTAGGGTTGTTCACAGCGCTATTGTTATTTGGCTCTGTGCTGGCTCACGAACTCGGACACAGCTTTGTAGCGTTGAAGCAGGGCGTGGGCGTTAGATCCATTACGTTGTTCCTATTTGGGGGATTAGCAAGTTTAGAAAAAGAGTCGGAAACCCCAGCCGAGGCATTTCAGGTCGCGATCGCAGGCCCCTTAGTCAGTTTGCTCCTCGCTGGCTTAGCGACGCTTTTTGCAGTCGGTACTGAGGTATCTGGCGCACCTGCCGCAATCTTGGGCGTCTTGGTCTCGGTTAACTTAGCGTTAGCGCTCTTTAATCTCATTCCGGGTTTGCCGCTTGATGGTGGCAACATTCTGAAAGCATTGGTTTGGAAAGTGACGGGCAGCCCTTACAAAGGGATGAAGTTTGCAGGTCGGGTGGGTCAACTGATCGGTTGGCTGGCGATCGCATCAGGACTTCTGCCGCTAGTTGTCTTTGGCAGTGGGCTGAACTTCTGGAATATCCTGATTGGCTGGTTCTTACTCCAAAATGCTAGTCAAGCTGCCCAATCTGGTGTGGTCTTGGATAAATTAGCAGGGCTGACGGCATCTGATGCAGTTAGCGCAAGTAGTCCGGTTGTTGCTGCTTCGTCAACATTGCGAGCGTTTGCCGACCAGCGGATTCTGGATCAGCGGGTATGGCAGAAGTTTTTAGTCACGAATTCTGATGGGCAACTCATTGGTACTCTTGCCATCGACGATTTGAAAGCAATTCCGAGTGAGCTCTGGTCTGAAACCTTGGTTCAATCCCTTGTAAAACCGCTTGATCCATCCTTAATGGTGCAGAGCGATCGTCCCCTATCAGAAGTGGTGACCTTCTTGGAAGAACGTAAGTTAACGGCACTCTCTGTTATCCAAGAGGACAATGTCTTAGTGGGCTTGCTGGAAAAAACTGCGATCGTGAATCTGCTACAGAATCGCGTACAAACTGCTCCGGCTTAGACTCAGCATAAACGGTACGGTGATCATCCGATGACCCGTATGGATGACAGACCTGAAATCAAGAACAGTCAGCATGGTGAAACTTCAGGGGAGTGGGCAACTGCTCTCCTGAAGTTTTTTGCATACCTTAGCTTGATGGCGGCTCAGGGTGATGCGGGTTTCAAGCGAACGGGCACATACTTGTGAAACGGTGTGGCACTAATGGGGTCACAGTGCTTGGCATCGGTGAGAAGGTTAATCAAAGGACCGTGTGAAGTGCGCTGTCCGGTTGCATCGGGATAGTCAAGACCATACCCATGCGGCAAGCTAACCACGCCGGGACGGAGCTGATCGCTGATCTGAACCCGAACCTGGATACTTCCGCGAGATGATTCACAAGTTGCGATCATACCCTCCTCTAATCCGAAACGAGCCGCATCCGATGGATGAATGTGCAATGCCCCATCGGAATCCTCCTTTCTCCAGGCAGGATCGCGATAAATTGTATTGGCGTTGTAGGCACGTCGCTCTCCCGCAATTAGGATCAGTGGATAGTCTTCCGAAGTTGCATCCGATTGATTGGGAAGGGCTTGAAGTGCTTCGATCATCCCAGGAATGAGCAGATGTACCCGACCATCCCGATGATGAATAAACGACCATGTGTCTTCATAGCGGTGATGACTCAACACTGTCCCACTAGGACTTGTCATAATTCGCTCAAAGAGGGCTTCTGCCAGTGCTTTCCCTCGTCCTTTGAGTCCGGTGCGAGCGACGGCTGCACTATGTTGCCGAACATAGAGGTGACTTGCACCCCAGAAGGGAGCCGCTGCATCTGCGCCATCGGGTAACGTTTTGCCCAGCGATCCTTGCAAGACAAAGGGAACAATCTGATTCAGCTTGGGTCGGAGTGAGATCGCGCTAATCAGCGCATAGTAGTAGATGCCGAGATTGGGGAATCGACGATGCAAACGAGCGGCTGCTGTGAGCAGGGGAAATGACGTGGGTACCACTCCGGCCGCAATTCCTAAGCGTCGGTAGATCTCTGGCTCCGGTAGTGTGTCAGATTGGGGAGCGAAGAGGGGCTTGCGGAGATGAAATCCATTCTTCGGGAAATCTAAAGTGAAAAATGAAGCTTCCCATTTCTCAAATTGGGAAGGGGCTGGCAGGATGTAGTGAGCATATCGAGCGGTTTCCGTCATTGCGACATCAATGACGACGAGTAGCTCTAATTTCTCAAAAGCTTGACGATAGGCTTGTGTGTCTGCGGCTGAAACGATCGGGTTTGCACTATCGACAATCAGGGCACGAGTTCTCTGAGGATGGTCGGTGTCGATCTCTGCTGGAAGGACGTTCGGGGGAAACAGTTCGGCAATTTCAGCGACACCCGTGACAGCAGTCTTGAGCAGCGATCGCGCTTTACCCTTGGGTTCAGAGTGCCCGACGATCGGGAGAAAGAAGCTATGAAAGGTATTGCCTCCTCGCTTACCCAGATTTCCGGTGAGTAAGAAGAGCAACTTCTCTAGATAGGAGTTCAGGGTGCTGTTGCGGCTCTGCTGCAATCCCAAATCTACCCGAACACAGGCGGATTTTGCTCTAGTTAGCCGTTGAACAGTCTCAAAGACTTGTTCTGGTGCGAGTCCGGTTTGTGCAATGTATTCGTCGATCGGAACCTGCAACAGCACCTCACGCAGTTCTGAGAATCCCACGGTGTGTTGCTGCAAGAATTGGCGGTTTTCCAAGCCTTCACGCACGATCGTTGCTAACATCGCTGCGAGTAGAAAGGCATCGGTACCTGGACGCAACTGAAGATGGATATCCGCGAGTTGTGCAGTTTCAGTCCGACGTGGATCGATAACAATCAGAGTACGCGACGGGTCCTTCGCAATCTGCTTCAAAGTTCGACGAGCATTGCGGATGCCATGAGATTGCCAAGGATTAGTGCCAATAATGATTGCACAGTCGGTATGCTCGATATCCTCCGTGATGTGGCAACTCTGTCGCCCGAAGAGTTTGCCATTGATCCAGAAATCGCCTGTTTTTTCCTGAGCTAGGGCAGAGTAGTAGTACCGAATTCCCATTGCCTGACGAAATGCACTGCTGTACATCGCGCCCAAATGGTTCCCTTGACCGCCGCCGCCATAGTAAGCGAGGCAATCCGTACCATGTGCGTCTCGGAGTGCGATTAATCGATCAGCAATCTCGGCAATAGCAGTGTCCCAAGAGATGGGTTCAAACCTTCCATCTGGGGTTCGGCGCAGCGGTTGATGCAATCGATCAACGTGATTCTGATAATGATCTAGTTGCGCCGCTTTCTGGCAAAGGTAGCCAGCACTAATCGGGTGATTTTGATCTCCCCGAATTTTGACTAAGTGCCCCGCTTCGACCTGGACAAGAAGACCACAATTTCGTGAACATAAAATACACGCTGTGGGATGCCAGTTGCTCATAGTAGGAATTCCTCTCTCTTCAGAAGTTTTGACGATCGCACCCGCAGTTGAGAAATCGGATTCGATCGCTCAGCTAATCCCTAAGCCATTAGGAGTGCTCAAAGGGTGTACTTTGTCAGATTCACTGGCAGTGTAGATATGAGCTTGAGGGATCAGCAAGACTTCTACACAACCTGTCGCGATCGAGGGTACTTCCATCAGCAGAGAGAGGAGCGGTTCTAACTAAATGGCGACAACGGTTCTAACCTTCGATCGAACATACCGCTTTCACCTTCACGCTAAGGTGTTTACAAAAGTTAAACATTGAAGTGATTATCGCGATGATTCCCAATTTAATGGAATCAACCAACGAATATTGGTGCAGGTTGAACGAGCTAGAGGCGGCATACCAACGGGGTGAAGTTTCTTTAGAAGAGGTAGATGCGAGAGTAAAAATCTTGATGGCAGAGTTGGGTCAGGAACGTCGTGCCACAGTTCGTTTTCTACTAGGTAGTGTGAGTCGGATTTGGCAGGAACAACGGGAACTTGTGGTTGGCTTAGGGGTGATTGGCGTTTTGACCTACGCTTGGATTGTGACTTGTTAATTGCGGCGCGGGTTATCGTGTGTTGATTGAGATCGTTACAATGCACATTGTCTTAGACTTTCTCTCAATGTTTTCCTTGGTTTAACGATCGCCAGTTTCTAGCAACACCTCATTGGCAATTCGATGTTGCAACAGTGTTCTGACTTCTAGCAATCTGATCTCTTGCACGATCGTGGCTTCTATCTACCGAGGTGAGCCATTGGAAATCTGTACTCTAACTTTTTTATCTCATTAAGGCTTTCATCCAACGTCCACCGACTCGATCGCAACTCTCTATACTGAAGATAGAGGTAGGCAAGGTGTATGGATAACTTTTTTGCAGAGCTGGAATCCCTCGTCGATCAAGGTTTTGAAGAGCTGCTGGATATCGTCCGAGTGATCGAAGGGCGCGAACCGAAAGAGCCTGACATTCGCGTGACTGAGCGGAGCCGTCCAACCCACGAGCCATCAACGGACTCCATCTCTACAGTTCCCATCACGCCACCGAGTACCGATGATAGTCCACCCACGCTTACTGGAGTGGGTGGACTATCATCGGTACTGGGCGAGTTGCGCGAACTGGTGGAGCTTCCCCTTAAGCGTCCTGAACTATTAGCAGCCCTGGGGTTAGAACCGACGACGGGGGTATTGCTCACAGGTCCTCCTGGAACTGGCAAGACGCTCACAGCGCGAGCATTAGCTGCTGATCTTGATATCAACTACATTGCGCTTGTGGGTCCGGAGGTAATGGGCAAATACTATGGGGAAGCAGAAGCTCGACTGCGGAGCATTTTTCAAAAAGCGACTCGCTCTGCCCCCTGCATTATTTTTATTGACGAAATCGACAGCCTTGCGCCCGATCGCGCCAAAGCGGAAGGGGAAGTCGAAAAACGAGTTGTCGCGCAACTGTTAAGCCTGATGGATGGATTCGCAAAAACGAAAGGCATTATTGTCCTGGCTGCAACGAATCGCCCGGATCATCTTGATCCCGCACTGCGCCGTCCTGGACGCTTTGATCGCGAGATTGCATTTCGGGTTCCTGATCGGGCGGGACGCTTGGAAATTCTCGAAATTCTAACCGCTGCCATGCCGTTACATGAATCCGTAGATCTCGATGCGATCGCAGATCTAGCAGGCGGCATGGTTGGCGCAGACCTCAAAGCTTTGACGCAAAAAGCTGCTTACCTTGCCCTGCGGCGACTATTACCAACCTTAGAGGGTCCCTTGCCTGATCGCATGACCGTCACGCAAGCGGATTTTTTTCAGGCGATCAAAGAAATTAAACCTGCGGTGCTGCGATCGATTGAGATTGAAGCGCCTAAAGTGACCTGGGATGAGATCGGTGGACTTGATTCTGTTAAGCAAACCCTGCAAGAATCCGTCGAAGGGGCGTTACTCTATCCCGAACTGTATCATCGCACAAAAGCCAAAGCACCTCGCGGCATTCTGCTATGGGGTCCGCCTGGAACGGGAAAAACGTTGTTAGCGAAAGCCGTTGCCGCTCAAGCGCGGGCGAACTTCATTGCAGTGAATGGTCCAGAATTGCTGAGCAAATGGGTTGGAGCCTCCGAACAAGCGGTGAGGGAATTGTTCACTAAGGCACGGCAGGCAGCGCCTTGTGTCGTATTTATGGATGAGATTGATACGCTTGCGCCTGCACGAGGGAGATATCAAAGCGATTCAGGCGTCAGCGATCGCGTGGTGGGTCAACTCCTCACCGAACTCGACGGCTTGCATGACTATATTAACGTGCTTCTCATTGGAGCGACCAATCGCCCAGAAATATTAGATCCTGCTTTATTGAGAGCCGGACGATTGGATTTGCAGATCAAAGTCGATCTACCCGATCAAGGGAGCCGTCTTGAGATCTTGCAAGTTCATAATCACGATCGTCCATTAGCGGATGTGGATCTAGAATCGTTTGCGGTGCAGACCGAGGGATGGAACGGTGCAGATTTAGCACTGCTCAGCAATCAAGCAGCGCTGGAGGCGGTTCGTCGCTATCGTGTTCAAGGCTTGAGTGATCCTAGTGCTTTACAAATTACAGTGGAAGACTTTGCGATCGCCTACCAGCGACTATTGCTACAGCGCGAAATGACTCGTTGAAGCCCTCCTATAATAGTCGTCCTTGAAAAAATCGAATTTTGGCAGATTTGACGAAGAGCCCCTAAAGGCCCGATGCAAGCATGATCGAGCGCAAACCAGATCAGATAGATCTCCCTGAAATAGCTCAGCATAGTTCATCTGATCGACGGGATTTACAGTTCTTCCAGGCTGAAATTGCGATTTAACTGCAATTTTTTGATTGTTTCTATCGGCTACAAATGTTGATTTTATTAGGCTTTTGAGTTTTTCAAGGACGACTATAATATGTTTGAAAGGTACTGTCAGGTTAACCGGACTGTAGAATTATCCTACTGGTTCAACGTTGGGCATTGTCAGCTTAACCCGAGTGTAGAATAATCGTACTGGTTCAGCGTTGACCTTGCCTGCTTGCCCATGTACTCCCGTCATCGATTTCCTGGCGAAATTATTAGCTACTGCGTTTGGCTGTATTACACTTTTCCCTTGAGCTACCGAGATATCGAGAAAATGATGTTGTACCGAGGCATCGAGGTGACGTACGAATCGATTCGAGAATGGTGTCAGAAGTTTGGGCAGCAATACGCGAATCAATTGCGTCGTAAACGACCTTACATTGCAGATAAATGGTATCTCGATGAGGTGGTCGTCAACATCAAAGGGCAGCAATATTATTTGTGGCGAGCGGTGGA
The DNA here is from genome assembly GCA_014695195.1 of Cyanobacteria bacterium FACHB-DQ100. Lineage (NCBI taxonomy): Bacteria > Bacillati > Cyanobacteriota > Cyanobacteria bacterium FACHB-DQ100. The sequence goes on from JACJNW010000026.1 coordinate 158,447, forward strand.
CTTAGAGGGGAACGTGCTGGAGGTGTTTCTGCAACGCCATCGAGATACAAAGGCAGCAGCACGGTTTTTCCGTAAGCTGCTGAAGAAACAAGGTTTCGTGCCGCGGGTGATGGTCACCGACAAACTGAAGAGCTATGAAGCGGCGAAGAAACAAGTGATGAAGCGTGTGGAGCATCGACAGCATAAAGGACTGAACAACCGGGCAGAGAATTCGCATCAACCCACCAGAGTGCGAGAGCGACGAATGCGACGATTCAAATCTCCAGGGCAAGCGCAACGATTTCTCTCCAGATTTGGACCCATCCGAGGACACTTTCACCCGAAGCAACATGAACTGAGTGCGAAATGATATCGAGAACAGCTACGCCAACGATTTGAAGATTGGCGAGAAGTTGCTGGGCTAAATTCTGCTGCGTAATCAGAGGGATCAAGACTGCTCAGGAATTATCGTGCCTAATTTTGAATCTGCTCCGTTAAGTTGATAGTGCCTCGAGGGGACAGTGTATCTCAAGCAGCATTCATCAATGAGAGTTTTGGAGTTACTGCTTAAGAAATACGAACAAGACCAGTTTGTTTGTCACTTAAAAACCTTTGCAACAGAACTCACCAGACTGGCATTTCTGCATGACAATGACTACAGTGCCAGTACACTCCGTCTGATCTGACATGGCGGAGGAGAACATAGGAGCAGCAAGGACAGATATGCTGGCTCGTTGTACTGCGATCGAACGTAGTTTTGCCGGAAAGACTAAGATTGGATCGGGACAGAACTCTTGGAGAAATATGGGTTGAAGTAGGCATATTAAAAGTCATTTTCTACGTGGTAGCTACAGAGCCTATGAACTTGAAAGTTATGTGGACTTGGTAGTAAAAGGGTGCGATCGTGGTAAAAATAAAGTCTCTAAGACGACTAATAGCTTTAGACTTTGAATTGCAAAGCACAGAAAAAACCTCCATCTACTGATTGTCAAATTAGTAGTGGAAGTTAGAAGCAAGCTAGTCACCCTGACTTACTGGAAAAGTAGGGAATAGAATCAGATTCTACTTTAAGTTCCGAAATTGTTCAGTTGTATTCCATCGTACCTTTTCGGGTCTTTTTTCTGTTTCTTCGTATCTTGAGAATTTGCCTTCGGCTTTTTAGCTTCTCTATTGCCTTTTTTCTCTTTCGTCATCTTCTTCCCTCCACTTAAAAGTTCTTGTATTTTAGTAGCTAATTAAGTACCCAAGTCATTAGCAGATTCCAAAAAATCGTTGTAAATGCTGCCAATGGCAGCATAGCTCCTTTTAAGGTTGCTTCGCTCGTTAGTTCTTTCAAAGTTACCTAATTCAAATTGGTATAGTTTAGGTCTGCATCAGTCAAATCTGCTCCAGCTAAACTTGGCTCTGTAAAATCAGCCCCGCTTAAATTTGCTCTCATAAGGCTCAAGTTCTTTAAACCTTGCGTTCTGAAACTTCTTTGCCCGTCTGCCTACCGTTTGAGGACTTCATTAGCGTTCATATTGTCGCCTCGCGACGCGTAGTACGATCGCTGTATCTCTATTCTAGACTTTCCTAACTACCCGATCGAACAGTCTGTCGAAGTACTTCTGCTTCAATTTGGATTTGAAACTGATTCAAGCTTTCTACTAAATTTGCTTCTAACCAACGATCCACACCGATTCTCTCTAATAAGGCTCCCACGATTCCTCCGGGTAGGTCGAAAGCAAGCGTGACGTAAACGACAACCGCGATCGCTCGGAAAGAATTCGGCACAACCGCGATTTGATAGCCCAGAAATCGATTTTCAGACAATTAAGTGTAAAGGAATGCGTTGAGTAATGCGCGAAGTCCATTTAGTTAGAAGTGGAAAGCCTAAACCAAACGTCCAATGCCATAGTTCTTCATCTCCGGGTAAGCGTCTGACCCTTTTGACAAGGGGCATCCAGCGTGGAACATTTTCTAAGTTTGCCCAGAGGTCGTAAACCTGTTCTATAGAACAATTCACATCTACCTCTACACTGCGCTCAAGCATGGGCTCACAATCATTCTGAAATCTAGTCATGGATGCTGCCATCGGGCATTATCGTTCTACTTAACCCCGCTTTGTCCATATTGGCTCCGTCAAGTGTTGCTCCCGTTAGATTTGCTTCGCTTAGATGTGCTCCACTCAGGTCTGCATCACTCAAATCTGCCTCACTCAAATCTGCTCCCGTCAAATTTGCGCCCCGGAAATCGGCCCCGCTTAGATCTGCCTTACTCAAGTCTGCTTTCTGCAAATTTGATCCACCTAGCTTCGCTTCACTGAGGTCTGCACCACTTAAATCTGCATGGATCAAATTTGCCCCGCTGAGATCTGCCCCGCTCAGGTCTGCGTGCATCAAACAAACTTGAATCATTTCGGCATCGGCTAAATTTGCTTGATTTAGTCTTGCTTGGTTAAGATGAGCCTCAGTTAGGTCAGCTCCGCGTAGATCGGCACCCACTAACTCAGCTCCAATTAGCTTTGCCCCAACCAGCTTTGCCTCTGTCAAGCAGGCTTGAACAAGCTTGACATGGCTAAAATCTCGTTGTCCTGTTGCATAGAGCTCTACAATTTCTTGAGCATTCATATCTTCCGTCCTGGCTTAACCATTAGTGAGAGTTGGCTCCAATTTCCATTCCTGCCTTAGAAGCCCTAAATACATCGTTTTCTGAACTAGCATAAGCCGATACTGCACAATCAGAAATGCTTGAGCTTGCTCACGGGGCATCTGATGAACTTGATCGGTGAAATCTCTGAGACTGAATTCTTGCTCTAGCGTGAGTTCGATCGATGGATTCATACTGACCTCTGATAACCCTAGTTAAGATAAAAACTGTGAGCCAACTGACTAGGCAACGTGAAGTCGTAGTTCTAGAGTGATTGAATGGATAGAAAACTCTCACCTGGTTACGTGAAGACAAAGGTGAGAGCTGAAAGTAATTCAGCTACTATGGCTGAATCTCTGGATGTTTACTCCTCAACATTTGCTTACGCAGGGATAAGTACCGTATCGATGATGTGAATGACACCATTGTCTGCCGCCACATCGGGGGCTGTTACCTGAGAGTCATTGATCTTAACTCCGTTCGAGGCATCAATTTTTACGTCTGAACCTTGAACTGTTTTCGCTGACTTCAGCTTAGTCACATCAGCCGCCATGACTTTACCAGAAACGACATGATACGTGAGGATTTTCTTGAGTTGCGGAATGTCTTTTAGCAATCCATCTACAGTGCCTTCTGGTAATTTGGCAAACGCCTCATCTGTGGGTGCAAACACTGTGAATGGACCTGCACCTTTGAGAGTTTCGACTAGACCCGCAGCTTTGAGAGCAGCAGCTAGAGTATTGAAAGAACCAGCTTTGACAGCAGTATCAACGATATCAGCCATGAATTCCACCTTTTACTTGTTAATTGCTAACGCTGATTACGCCAACAACATTAAGTCTGTCAGCCTGGTGTTTGAGTTCGTGTTTGAATTGTTGCTTCAGCCATCTTTTACGACTTATGACTCAGCGCGTAATGGATGAGTCTCTCTAACGATAGAGCTAATCAATAGATTCAATCAAATAATTCTTCTACTGTTTGACGAAATGCAATCAGAGCACGAGTTGATTGATATTGCTTCAGATCTTCTAGTAATTGGTCAGAAATTTCTGAGGTGACGATCGTTTTGAGTTCAATGTTGGTGTTGTATCCTGCGATGTCTCCCATTCTTTTACCATGACTTCCTCCGCCTTGTGCTGGAATGATCGTATAGCCCGACACTCCTAGTTTTGAGAGCAGACGGATTAGTCTCTCCTGCAAAACAGCTTCACCGATGATTGTGACCAGAACACCCTGAGATAAAGAAGCAGACATATCATTTTTCTCCAATGTTTTAATTGAGCCAGCTGATTTCGGGAAGTCTTGACCCTTGTGTCAGGTTCCAAACCTCATCCACAAGATCGTCTAACTTCACGGGTTTGAGTAAATACGCTTCAGTCTTGAATCTTGGTTGTTGAGTAAATTCTGCAATGGAAAAAGTTGAAGTAATCAAGATTGGGATGCTGCTGCCATGCTTAAGCGCAAGATATTTAACTCGATGAATGAGTGGATACACACTTTCGCCCGGAAATCTCGTTTCACAAATCAGAACTCTAGGCATCAATTTGTTGATTGAAGCTAATCCATCCTCGACCGAACTTGCTGTGGTTACCCGCGCCCCACAGCCGTCCAGTACAAAAGCATATAAGTCTCTGCTGTCTCGATCGTTATCCACAATCAGAATCGGGACATTTTTGAGAATTTCAGGGTTCAGAAGTTTGTTCGAGTTCAACATAGTAACAGTCTCGCAATAGAAGTCTCGTAAAAACACAACATCGCTTTCAAGACATTTCTAAATGGGTGATGCTTGACTTTTCAGTTGAATTGATGGATTACGAAACAAATCGTTACCTAAACCTCTACCAAAGGGCGGATGAAAGCCTAAATCACAATAGTCCAGCAATCAAGTAGTCAAAATAAGCACCGACTTCCCTTGCTTCTTCTGATGACATGAGGGAAGTCGTCATTGCTTTCATAGCACGAACGCTCTCAGCAACGCCCTCAAGCGGTGTACCGAGGGAATTGTACATCTGGCGTACTCCAATCAATCCAATGTCCTCAAGCGGGGTCGCTTCTCCAGCCGCAACGCTGTAAGTGATTAAGCGCAGGTAGTAATCCATATCTCGCAGACAGGTTGCGGTCATTTCCTCGCCATAAGCGTTGCCACCAGGAGAGACTAAATTGGGACGACGCTGAAACAATTGACTCGCGGCTTGTTTAACAATGCGATCGCGGCTTTCGGTTAAAGTTTTGACCAATCGTAATCGGCGATCGCTGCTCATCATAAAGCCTTTGATCTGCTCCATTTCTCCCGGCGTAAGATAGCGGCACTCTGCATCTGCATTCACGATCAATTTCTGAATCACACTCATGGTTAAATTCCTTTTCTTTTACCCCCACCTTGACACAGTGATGTTTGATTTCATGTATGTACTGTTTGATTTCGGTACAATTTATTCCCCTTGCCATTCTCGATCTTCTAACTCTTTCTGAGGTAAAAGCAACGTTGCCTCAATCTCTTGTCGAATTGCAGTTGTGACTTCACAGTTGCTATTCAAGCAATCAATCAGGAGTTGGTTGGCATCGTAGTACCGTTGTAGGACTTGCTGTTGCTCAGGGCTAAACTGCCAGGAATGCTGAATGTTGCGATAATGCGCGATCGTACTGCGTAACTGTGCTATCCAAGCCGGATAGTTTGTCTGCCACCAGTCCTGAAGCCGTTCTCGGTTTTGGCTTGGAGCGGGCAACTGATCTCTTAACTGTTGCAGAGATTTGTAGAATCCAGCATCCAGAACCATCGCCAGAATGTTGTTGAGCGCTTCACTACACGCATTAATATAAGCAAAATCCTGGCTCTGGTCGGTGGCAAACTCCAGCAGCAAGTTCTCTAATGCCGCATCTAAAAATATTCCCTGATCTAGAGTGCTGGCTAAGGCGAACTGTGCTGCTGCGTGTGGGGCTTGGGCAAGCGCAAGGTAAAATGCGCGAGTGGTGGCAACTTTTGGTTCGATTGGGATTGTTTGAGATTTTTGGCTGACCCACACTAGAAAATCTTGTAGATAAGGGTCTTGAGCCACTAGCGCATCAATTTGTTGTTTCATCAACTGCACGAGTGAATCCGCACTTCGCAACATTGCAGCTGTTAGCAAGAACACTTCGCGCCAGTGGGGATCGGTAATGTGACTCACCAATCCTCCTAATGCTTGCTCTAATGCTCGTAGATTATGACTCGCGACGATTTTTCGAGCTGTGAAATATTCTTGGAACGCCAAGTAGGAGAATGAAAAAATGCCTCGTGCCCGTTCGATTAAGAGTCCGTGCTGTGCCTCGATCGCTTTTAGTATCGCTTCGCTTTCAAGTTGCAGTTCTTCAGGTTCTAACGACGCATCCGGTAAGTTTCGTAGATAGTCTCCGATGTACTGTTCAATGATACGTTGTTCAAAAAAATATTGTCCTTGTTCAAAAGTGACGGCAGCTAATTGACTCAGTAATCTGAGCTTCTGGGGTAATAAAAAACCTCGGTAAGCATCATCGCGTTCGACTCCTCTGGCTTCATCCCACTTTCCCAGCAGCAGATCGAGTCCCTGCTTGTAAAATTCAGTCCGCTTGGTTGGAAATTTGTCTTGACCATGAAACACCCAGCAGGCGAGATGCAGAAACAAAGGAGTCACAACCAGTTGGCGAAACTGCCAGTTCTCCGGTAAGTCTAGTTTCTGCATAAACTCAACAGACTGATTTTGCTGCGGTTCCTTCGGAGTTGCGCTCTGCGCTAATCGCGGCATTGTTCTGCTGAATACGGCGAACCACTTCTGCGCGAATGCTGTAATTTGCGCTTGGGTGAACGGTGCAATCTCAACATCGGTGAAGCCTCGAAGTTGCAGCTTTTGAGCCGCTGTCCGACAGGAGACAACAAATTGATTGCGATGATACTTGTCTGAGAATTGGCGAATTTCTCGTAGAACTGATGCACTGTCCTGATTCAGCAGTTCATCGATACCATCCATTAACAGTAAAACTCGACCCGATTGCAGCAATGTTTCAATCACTGCGGAGTCTGAAATGCCAGAAGGAACAAAGCAAGCGCAAATATAATTAAAAAGGCTAAAATTGCCGCTGTTTCTCGATTCTTCTGCAAACTCTCTCGTCACCATAAAGAGCGGCACTCGATCGGCAGCAAATTCTCCCCGATTGCATTGAATAGCTAGATGTTGCAGAAAAGTAGTTTTCCCGACTCCCGGCTTCCCTAGCACTCTCAGCTTTGAATAGTTTTCGACTGCCTGCATTCCTGGGATTTGCTTTTGCTCAACGGCTCCCAAGCCCACGCGATCGAACTCAGTTGGTTCTAAGTTCTGGAGTTCAGCGATCTCGAACCATTGTTGGCTGGCAACTTCTTCTAGAATATTGACATCCACATAGATGTCATCAATGCTAATGGGACGGTTGATATCCAGTAATTGCAGGATGCCGCACTGATTTTGAATCGTGTCTCGATGCTGCGATCGCACTTGCTGTACCAGACTATCCACATCTACAGGGGCTGCTTTTGTTCGTCCGCCCGGTGCTGGAAAATCTACAGGTGGATCAAGCGCAATCTCGCGCCAATCCAAATCTAAAATCGAACAAACTTCCAGGAAGATCTGGCGATCGACAGGTTGCCCGGTGAAAAAGCGCCAGATGGGTTGACGGGTCTTTAAGTTCACTTCTCCCGCCAAGTTTTCCTGCGTCCAGCCTTTGATTGCAAATGCACGTTTAGCCTGTTGAATGCCAGTTGGCGATGCCTGAAGTGAACGTTTGACCATAAAGCAAAAGAGTTTTATTAAAACTCAAAGCGTACCCTCCTAGAAACATTAGATGTTTGATTTCGTTACTATCTCGTTCGATCGGCTGAATTCTTTAAACAATCTTGAGCTGCCCCTGCTCATCTAAATCAACTTTTACAGAATCACCAGGCTTGACTCGACCAGAGAGAATTGCCTCAGCCAAACTATCTTCGAGGAGACGAGTGATGGCTCGTCGCAACGGACGTGCGCCTTGCTCTGGGTGATAGCCTGCTTCGACGAGGCGATCTTTAACGCGATCGCTGACTTCCAGTTTGATGCCCTGTTCTAATAAACGGTCTGAGAATTCATTCAGTAAGAGATTCGCAATTTGTTTGATTTCGTCGTGTGTCAATTGTCGGAACACAATGATGTCATCTAACCGATTCAAAAATTCTGGACGAAAGTACTGCTTCAATTCTTCATTGACTAACGTTACAGTGCGTTGATAAGAGGCTTCTGGAACATTCGTTGATAGTTCAAAGCCGAGCCCGCCACCCCCTTTCTGAATCACCTTAGAGCCAACATTCGAGGTCATCACGAGCAAAGTATTCTTAAAGTTCACGACCCGCCCTTTTGCATCGGTGAGGCGACCATCTTCTAGAATTTGCAACAGTAAATTAAACACATCAGGATGCGCTTTTTCGATTTCGTCAAATAGAACAACCGTGTAAGGCTTACGTCGAACTGCTTCCGTTAACTGTCCGCCTTCGCTGTAACCCACATATCCAGGTGGAGAACCAATCAGCTTAGAAACAGTATGGCGCTCCATAAATTCAGACATATCCAATCGAATCATTGCTGATTCAGAGCCAAAAAAGCAGGCGGCTAATGCTTTGACTAATTCGGTTTTGCCAACTCCCGTTGGGCCTGAGAAAATAAACGAGGCGATCGGGCGGTTCGGATTGCTCAATCCCACTCTTGCCCGTCGAGTGGCGCGAGCAACCGCATTTACCGCTTCCTCTTGTCCAATCAGTCGTTGATGTAAAACCTCTTCCATCTGCATCAACTGTTCTGACTCTGCTTCGGTGACTTTGTTCACCGGAACACCCGTCCAAGCTGAAACGATCTGTGCAATATCGACCTCATTCACCACAATTGGGGAGCCAAAGGCTGGAGTCTCAGTTTGAACCTCTGCTTGCAATGTCAGTTCGCTTGATCGCACTTCACCAGCGCGTGTAAAGTTCTGTTGTGCGATCGCGCTGGCTTTAGTGAGCAAAATCTGTTTGAATCTTGCACTCAAGCTTTTATCGAGTGTGAATTGTTTGCCATGAAGAATTCGAGCGCGAGATCCCGCTTCATCGATTAAATCGATCGCTTTATCTGGAAGCAATCGATCAGGAATGTATCGATCGGCAAGTTTCGCCGCCGCTTCTAGCGCCAAATCCGAAATTTCTAATTGATGGTGCTGCTCGTAGCGACTGCGTAACCCCTGTAGGATCAAAATTGTCTCTTCAACACTGGGTTCATCAATCATCACAGGTTGAAATCGCCGCTCAAGTGCCGCATCTTGCTCAAAATACTGACGATATTCATCGAGTGTCGTCGCTCCGATACAGCGGAGTTCGCCTCGCGCCAGAGCAGGTTTCAGAATATTCGCAGCATCAAGCGACCCTTGAGTAGAACCTGACCCTAGCAGGGTGTGAACTTCATCGATTACTAAAATGATGTTTCCTGATGCGCGAACTTCCTTCATGATGGTTTTGAGGCGTTCCTCAAATTCACCTCGATACTTCGTTCCCGCTAGCAATGTCCCGATATTCAATGTTAGAACTTGCTGATCCTGGAGCGATTCGGGCACATCTCGATCGACAATGCGCTGCGCCAATCCCTCTGCTAAAGCAGTCTTTCCGACACCCGGTTCGCCAATCAAAATCGGATTGTTCTTCGTACGGCGACCCAGAATCTGAATCATCCGTTCTACTTCCTGAGTCCGACCGATCACCGGATCAAGCTTTCCCAACGCCGCTAGTTCAGTCAAGTTCGCGCCGAACTCATTCAAAATCGGCGTAGTCTTGCGACCGGAACTGTTACCTTGTAGAATTGGCTTCGCTTCAGAGATGGCTTGCAGCACATTAATCCGAACCTCAGTCCGCTCCACACCCAATCGTTCTAAAATCTGAGTGGCTAGTCCTGCATCATCTTGCACGATCGCAAGCAACAAGTGTTCTGGCTCTACTCGACCATACCCTAGTCGCTCTGCCTCCTGTAAGGACTGTTCTAAGACACGCCGACTGCGGGGAGTAAAAGGTATCTCAGCACGCGACAATCCAGTCCCTCGACCAATCACTGCCTGCACCTGCTCTTGTGCTTCCTCCAAAGTGACATCTAGATCAGCCAACACTTGTGCAGCAATGCTCGGTCGAGTCGCAATTAAACCGAGTAAAAGCTGCTCTGTGCCAACATAGTTATGTTCAAGACGACGGGCTTCACCTTGCGCCGCATTCACAACTTTGATAGTTCTCTCTGTAAATTTATCAAACACAGGATTAAGTCTCTTGGGTAATGCAGGTTACTAAGAATGCGCGTTTCTAGACCGTCAGTTTTTGAACCTGTGGTGCTTTAAGACGATTTGAGAGTGTACGAGGATTAGTTCCGGTGGGTAAGATTGCCCCTTTGAGATGGGTTTGGCTCAAATTGGCTTCACCTAAGTTGGTGTCGCTTAAATTAGCCCCCGTGAGGTTTGCTCTAGTAAACTTCGTTTCGGTTAACGTCGCCCCAGTCAAAATTGCACCTGTAAGATTGGCGTAACTTAAGTTAGCCTGAGTCAGGTTTGCCTTAGTTAAATTCGCCCCACTGAGATTGATACCTGCAAGATTTACATTTCTGAAATTGACTGCAATTAGGTTCAGATTTCGGAAATCTCGTTGTCCCACCGCATACCGACTCAGAATTTCTTTGGTATTCATTTGTTTTCCAAGATAAGTAAAAACCGACGATCGCAAAATCGCAAAATAGGATCAGCGATCGCGAAAGGTAGACGTTATAGATTTGTCTGTAAGACTTTAGGAATGGTGCTAAATTCTTGCTGAACCCAAATTAGCGTCGGGAATATCCACCCGAAGAACCTTTCTCTTCACGCGGTTTCGCTTTATTGACGGTCAAATCGCGCCCCATCCACTCTGCTCCATTGAGCGCTTCGATCGCGGCTTCCTCTTCTGCCTCAGTCGCCATTTCAACAAACGCAAAGCCTCGAACCCGTCCAGTCTCCCGATCAGTCGGTAATTGAACTCGCTTGACCGTTCCATGCTCAGCAAAGATTTCGCTGAGATTGTCTTGCATCACTTCGTAAGAAAGATTGCCAACATAGATCGACATAAAAAAGCTCCAGAATCACAACAATGTAGAGAGATTTAGGTTCGGAGCAACACTTACAGAAAAATAAGAAATTACAACAATCAAAAATATCGCTTCAGCCTTCAGCCTAACACAGCTTTAAAGAGTTCAACGATCACGCGGGGCAACAGAGAAACCAGGACTTTATCGGTCTAGTGAGATCGCGACTTCAAGCACAACATTCAGAAATGCCTCTAAAGGTACAGAGCCAATCGGAACACTAGCTGTACTGTGAGAGATAGGAGTTCATTAAGAAGTGTAACAATGCAATCGAACAAAGCGACTAACTTACCTCCTGTTGCCACCGAATACAATGGTGTCGATCGCAATGCTTTTCTTTTCGGCTTCAATCCCCAAGCGGAACTCTGGAATGGACGTTTGGCGATGATTGGATTTGCTGCTTATCTATTGTGGGACTTAGCAGGCTTTAGTGTTCTGCGAAACGTTTTGTATTTGATCAAGTAAACTCGGCATTGTCAAATTAACGAAGCTTTGTTGCATGAATCCAAAAAGAGCAGGAATAGCCCTTGCGATCGCCAACTCTAAGCATTAGTTTGATAGCTATCAGACTTGGCAATCCGGATCATGCAATAGGGTTGGAGTAGTAACCGTAAGTTCTCTCTAGGCAATATAAGCACTCACCACTGTAGACAGACATCAACAGCAAAATGTCTACCTAAAGTGAAAGTGTATTCAATGGAATTTTCATGACTTCCAACATCGTTGACGCTAACCCTAAGAACACTCAGCCGTTTGAGTTTAATTGGGTAAGCGTTTGTTTTTTTGCAGTCGTTCATGCGCTAGCGTTATTAGCTCCCTGGTTTTTCTCCTGGGCGTTGCCTAATGGAGAGATGAATTAAGGTGACTCTCAATGCAGTGCCCTGAATGCCAATCCACTCATATTCGCAAGAATGGAAAACGCAAAGGCAAGCAAAATCATATTTG